>JALYUN010000026.1 GCA_030853725.1 Pseudomonadota bacterium
AGCCACAACCGCGCTTCTTCGGCGTCGCCGTCTTCCAGCAGCAGTGCGCCCAGCACGCCCATGTAGCCGGGGCTGTCGATACAAGACGCGCGCAGCGGCAGCAGACGGTCGATCTCGGCGCGCCTGGCGATCGGCGTGGTGGGCCAGACCGCCGGCGCAACCAGGCGACAAGCGGCCGAGTCGCGCCTCGGGTGTACACCCGGGTTGCTCGCGGCAGCTGCAGCGGAGGCGGCGGGCGATGACTTGGCTGCCAACAAGGCCAAGGCCGCACAGAGCATCAGGCGCCCGTAGGGGGCACCGCGCCAAGACGCCCGCCCGGTCACGCGCTCGGGCGGCCGAAGGAAGCCAGTGTGCGAAGCGGCGAGGAAGACGCCCGGCCGGCGCGCGGCACGTCACCCCAGCGCGCCCATTCGGCGGCCTCGCTGGCTTTGTCGCTGTGGCCAGCCGCGCTCGTAGCCCAGTTGGAGTCGACCGAAACCAAGTCGGACCAATCGACCGGCGCAAACAACTGGTAGTGCTTAGCGAGCCCTTCGAGCAGGTACTCGCCGATCGGCTCCAGGCCCTGCGGTCCGAGCAAGCCGGCCAGCTGCGGGCCGACGACGATCGGCATCGACAAATCAGCGGTCATCTGCTGGATTCGATTGGCCACGCTGACCGGCTCGCCCAGCGCCGCATGGGCCCGGCGCCGGGCCGGCCCGAAGGAGCCGACAATCGCGAGCCCCGATTCGACCCCGATCCCAAGTGCCAGCGGTTGCACCAGACTGTTTTCGTCCACCGCCGTGCGGCTGACGAACAACGGGCGTGTGGTGCGCACCAGTTCCTGCGCTGCTGAGAGCGCCTGGCGCGCATGGCCGGCGTCGCCTTCGGCTGCGGTCCAGACCGCAATGATGGAATCGCCAACCACATTCTCGACAACGCCGCCATGACGTTCGACCACGTCGACCGCCTCGCAGCAATAGGCGTGCAACAGCGCAGCGACCTCTTCAGGCTGACCATGGGTCGCCAGCGCTTTGAAGTTGCGGATATCGGCCACCAACACGCTGACTTCGCGTGGTTCAAGCTGTAGGCTGCCACTGGGCTCCGACGCCATCAAGCGCTCGGCCACCGGCGCTGGCAGGTACGCGCCCAGGTGCGCCGAGAGCCGCTCGCGCTGGGCGCGCGTCAGAGCGTGCTCCAAGGTCGCCAGCAGCATCGAGGCGAGAACCGTGAACACCACCAACCCGAACCAGGGCAGCCAGATGGCGAACTGCAGCAGCAAAACGGCTGTCGCCGCCAGCACCCCCAGCGACAACAACAGGCCCGCCAGCGGCAAGCGCTTGGCCGGTACACCGCGGCGCCGGGTGGCCACCGCCAGCAGCAACAACGCCGCCGCGGTCATCAGCCCGGCTTCCATCCACGGCCATGCGGCCGGGGTGTAGGGCAAGTGGTTGTCGAGCAAACCCACCAGCGTCTGGGCATGAACTTCGAGCCCCGACGCCACCGCGCTGTGCGGCGTGGCGACCACGTCGCCCATGCCGAAAGCGGTGGCACCGACCAAGGCAATGGCGCCGCGTAACAGCGCTGGCGTGGGAGTGGACGTGGACGTTGCTGTGGAAGCACGCTGCAGCAGTTCGGCCGCTGACACCGCCGAGAACGCGTCGCGCGTCAGCCCGTACGGCACCCGCATGTTGCCGTGAGCGTCCAGTGGCACCGCAATGCCTGGCAGGCTGCGGCTGGTAAGCCAGGCAGCCGGCGCCAGGCCGAACGGGAACGGCGAAGCCGTGCCCAAATGGGGTTCATGCCAGACCCAGTCGGGCTCTGCACCGGCCGGCGCCGCCAGCCGCCACAGCGTCGCCAGCGCCAGGCTGGCGTAGGCGCGGCCCTCGTGGCAGATCAGGGCCGGTACTTGCCGTACGACGCCGTCGGCGCCGACGCGCGGCGTGATGTGGCCAGCCGCCGGGTTGGCCGTCAGCAGATCGGCTGCGGTGCCGTAATAGCCGAAAGCCGGCGGCGCAAAAGCCGGGCAACCGGGGGCCGCCAGCGCGCCAGAGACGACACCGGTGCGGGCAATGATCGACGGGTCGATCGAAAACAACTGCGCCACCACCGTGGGGTTGGCCGCCCAGGCGGCTGCCAGCGCATCGTCTCCGCTGCGGGGGTCGGGGAAGTTGATGTCGTAAGCCTGGACCTGAACCCCGGCCACCCGCAGCCGAGTCGACAGATCGGCCAACGTGCTGCGCGCCCAGGGCCACGGGCCGATCTGGCGCAGGCTGCGTTCGTCGATGTCGACCAGCACCACGCGCTTCTCGGCCTGGCTGCTGGCGCCCAGCCGCCACAACGCGTCACCAACGATGTCTTCGACGCCGACAACGGCTTGCGGTGCCCACAGCGAAGGCAACAGCGCTGCCGCTGCCGACACGGCGAGTGCGGCTGCACGCAACAGCCCGGGATACCGGCGCCAAAACTGCATGGGCTGTCGATCAGGACCGGTCAGAAACGCAGCGGCTGCTCACTTGCCCCACAGGGTGCGGCCTTTGAACACGCCGTCACCCACATTGCGTTCGAACAGGTAGCCCGCTTCCTTGCCGTCGAGCGAGAGCGCACCCGAGACGAACTGGTCGGTGTCCTTGACGGTGAAGATGCCGTCGTTGCGGATGGCGCCGGCCACGCGCAACTGCCCTTCGATGCCCGACGCCGACAGCAGGTCCAGACCAGTGGCAAAGGTGCGACGGGTGAAGTCGACCTGCAGGGCGCTGGCGGTGACGCCCGCAGCCTGCGACGAGCCGCCGACTTCGTAGCTGACCGCAGCGCGGTTCAGGCTGAAGTTGACCACGCCCTGCAGGCTGTCGGAGAAGAGTTCGCCGGGAACGGTCTGGTTGGCCCGGAACAAGGAGGCGTCGCCGTCGCCGACCGTGACATGGCGGCCCAGTCGCGCCACCGGGAAAAAGGTCGTCAGGTGGTCTTCGGCGGCGGCGGCGATCTGGTAGCGCCCCCAGATCAGCTGCGCATTGACATCGGAAGCCTTGTTCTGCTCGGCAAACCGCGCGGCGAATGGAACCGGCGTGACGGTGGGCTCCCCTGGCAGCGGTAACGGCAGCGGCAGCGGCAGCTTCACCAGCGTCAGGAGCTCGGCGGCGGCGCGGTCATTGCGCTGCAATTCGGCGTTGGTGGGCTCGGCAGCAGCCAACCCGGCCGCCCGCGATTCGGCCAGCGTCAGCGGGCGGTTGCCGTCGCGCTCGTCGCGCGTGCCGCGGCCAGCCACCACCAGGTCCACCGCCGGCACGATCCGGGTGCCGAGCTCGCCGGGGCGAATCTCGGCCATCACCAGCCCCATGTCGGCCGACAAGGTTTTGGCGCCGGCGCAAGGCCCGAGCGCATCGGCGCTGCAGCCTTTGCCCAGAGCCCCGACGACGATCGCACCGTCGGAAACCGTCGCGCGCACGCCTTCGGGGTCGGTCTGGACGATGAAGTCGGTGCCACGCACGCCGATCGCCGCGAGCGGCGTGTTCAGGCGGAAACGGTTCTTGTCGAATTCGGTGGCCTTGCCGGAAATCGAGCGGCTGACGCCCTTGTCGACGGTCAGGCGCACTTCGTTCAGTTCGGGCCGCGCCTTGTCATAGCGATAAGCCTGCACTTCCAGCGTGCTTCCTGGGCGCACGCTGACGGCCGCGTCGTCGATGAAATGGACATGCACGTGGCCGTTGCCGGCGGTTTCGATGCGATCGCCGACGCGGATCGAGGAGCCCCGGTGCAGCGCTTCGGAGGTGCCGTCGGCACGCACGACCTGGGCCTGGCCGATCAGCAAGCTGACTTGGCCCACGTCGGCGTCGCCGATCGCCAGCGCTGGGCTGCACACGGCCAGGGCCAAAGCAGCAATGGCAATGCCGGCGCCGGGGCGTCGAACCGTGGCGGCGGCGATGGCAAGACGGGCAGTGCGGTAGCCGTTCATGAAGGTCTCCTCGGGCGCCGACTCGTTGGCGCAGGTACTTCGACGCAAATTCACTGGCGCCATAAAAAGCGATCGCGGACGCGAGATCAGCGAAGCATGAGCCCGGTGTCGGCACAATACATCTTGCGCCGGCCAGCGGGGCATTGTTGTGTTCTGTGTCACACGCAGGCTTTTTCGTCGCGGGCACAGTCCCGCGGCCATGGTTGCTACCCCTGCATGTCCATTCTGATTCCCATTCTCCAGGGCCTGCGTCTGTTCGACCAGCTCCCGATCGAAAAGATCGCCACCGCATCGACCACCATGAGCGAGCGGCGGGTCGAGCGGCGGGAAATCATCATCAAGCGCGGCCAGGCCGATGCCGGGCTCGGTTTTTTGATCGAGGGGCGCCTGCAGGCGGTGAACTTCACGCTCGACGGCAAAGAGGTCGGCGCCGATTTCATAGACGCCGGTGACTTCTTCGGCGAGCTGTCGGTGATCGACGCCCGGCCGGCGCCGGAATACATCATCGCCGTGGCACCTTCGCGGGTCACCTTCCTGGACCGCGACCGGGCGCGCGAGTTGATGTTTTCCACGCCCGCCGGTGCTGCCGCGGTGGCTGCCCGGCTGGCCGAGCGCCTGCGCCGCGCCGCCAGTCAACGGGCCATGCTGGCGTTGCCGAGTTCGTTTCAGCGCGTCTGCGCGCAATTGGCGGCACTGGCGCAGCCGTCACAAGGCGGCGCCGTGGTGATCGTGATGCCGCCCACGCACCAGGAGATCGCGATGATGGTCAACACCAGCCGCGAAACCGTGACCCGCACGCTGCAGTTCCTGCAAGGCATGAAAGTAGTGACGCGAGACGGCAATGCGCTGGTGGTGCACCTGCCCGATACGCTGCAACAGGCTGCCGACGGCAAGGTCGCACCGACCAAATAGCGCGGCTCAGGGCGTGCGGCGGATCTCCGGCGCGCCTTTCGGGTTGACCGCTGCGCCAGCGGCCGGCCGCGACCGCGGCAGCTTGAAGCGCACGATTCGCCAGTAGATCGTCACGTAGACGACGCAGAAGCCGACGCCGCAGACGATCAGCATCGGCGAGTTGTCCCAGAACAGCAATGCCGGCACCACCGACAGCAGCGTCAGCGCCCACAGGAACGGGCTGGTCATCGAATTGCGACGCACCCGCTCGGCACTATCGAGCGCGGCGAAGTCGGCATGTAGACAGCGCCGGAAGATCAGGCTGTGTAAATGCGAAGCGTCGGGCTGGCCCACCGGCTTTCGCTGCAGCCACTTGCGCCGGTACATCGAGAACACGGTCTCGAAGACCGGGTAGATCACCAGCAGCAATGGAAACAACGGCGAAACCTGCGGATTGCGGTAGCTGAGCATCAAACCGAGCTCGGCCAAAAAGAAACCGAGGAAGTAGGCGCCACCGTCGCCCAAAAAGATCAGTCCCCGCGGATAGTTCCAGGCCAGGAAGCCCAGCACCGCGGCCACGCCGGCCAGAGCCAGCGGCGTGACCAGGGAGTCGCCGACCTGCCAGCCGACCCAGGCCAATCCGCCCAGCATCAGCGCCACACAGGTCGAGGCCAGCCCGTTGAAGCCGTCGATCAGGTTGATCGAGTTGGCGACGCCGGCCACGGCAAAGACCGTCAGCAGCATCGCGAACGGCGCAAAGGCCACGGCCCAGTCGAGGCCCGGGAGGTCGGTGCGGTTCAGCGTGACACCCAGCGCGCCGATCGCCAACGCCGCAGACAGTGCCGTCCACAGCAACCGTTGCGACGGGCTCACCCGCTTGGTGATGTCTTCGGCCAAGCCCGCCAGCAGGGTCGGCAACCCGCAAGCCAGTAGCCACAGGGCCGGCTTGCCGATCGCTGCCGGCTCCATCAGCCACAGGACACCGGCCGCCAACCACAGACCTGCGGCGATGCCGATGCCGCCGACGCGCGGCACCGCGCGGTCGTGTACCTTCTGCGGGCCGGCAAAGTCGTTGTCCGTCAGGCGGCCGGGGTAGCGCCGACCGGCCCAGACGAAGCCGCCGGTCACGGCCAGCGAAGCCACCAGTGCCAGCAGAATGGCCAGGATCGAGAACATGCGCGGATTCTAGACAGCGGATCTGGAGCGGCCGTGACGTGCGTCTGTTGCCGAGCGCAGGCGGAGACGAGCGCGCGGCCGAGCTTCGGCCAGGCTTCGGCACCGGGCTTCGAAACCGGACTTCGGAACAACAGCCCGAACAACGACGCCGCCCGTTAAACTCGCGCCCCGGTACCTGCCGCCCTGCTCGGCCTTTCTCCCCCTTCCATGCCCATCGTTCGCCACTTGCCGCGCTGCCTCGCGCTGTTGATCACCGGGATTCTTGTTGCGGCCACGGGCGCGCTTGCGCAGACCTCCGGCGGGATTCCGAACGACACCATCGTCAACAACCAGGGTCCGCTGCGGCTGCGCACACCGATCGACGCCAGCTTGCAGCAGCAACAGCAACAACAACAGTCTGCTCGGGGGCAGGGCCCGTATCAGAACCAGCTGCCCGGCGCGTACGGCCAACCCTATCCGCAGCCGATGCCGCTGCCGCCCGAAACACCGCCGGGCGAGTTCGAACGCTATGTGCAGAAGTTGCTCGACCCGACCCGCGCAGCCGACCGCACGCTGCGACCGGCCGATGAGAACGGCAGCCAACAGCAAGGACAGCAAACCCTGCCGAACGGCGCCCTGCCTGTACCGCGTATTCGCCGCTTCGGTTCGGACTTGGTGACGCGCATTGACGACCCCAATGCCGCCGAAGACAACCCGCTGGTACCACCGGACTACGTCATCAAGCCGGGCGACGAGATCGTGGTCACGCTGTGGGGCTCGGTCGACGCGGATGTGCGCGCGCAGGTCGACCGCGGTGGGCGCATCACGATCCCGCGGGTCGGCCCGGTGTTCGTCTCGGGAACGCGCTTCGCTGATCTGTCCGATGTGATCTCACGCCGGGTGCAGCAGGTATTTCGCAACTTTCAGTTGAGCGTCTCGCTCGGCCGGCTGCGCGGGGTGCGGGTGTTCGTGACCGGCTATGTGGTGCGGCCGGGTGCCTACAGCGTCAGCAGTCTGTCGACCTTGACGGCTGCATTGACCAAAGCCGGTGGGCCGACCGCCGCAGGCAGCTTCCGCGATGTCAACCTGCGGCGCAACGGCAAGCTGCTGTCGACCTTCGACGTGTACGACTTCCTGCTGAAAGGTGACCGCAGCGCCGACCGCCTGCTGGCGCCGGACGATGTGATTCAGGTCGGCCCGGTGGGCCCCCAGGTGGCGCTGATCGGCAG
>JALYUN010000032.1 GCA_030853725.1 Pseudomonadota bacterium
CGCCACAACACCGCCAACGCGCTGGCCGCGTTGGCGCTGGCATCGGCCGCGGGGTGCGCCATCGGCCCGATGCTGCATGCGCTGCAGGCCTACCAAGGCGAGCCGCACCGGCTGCAGCCGGTGGCGCAGATCGACGGCGTCGACGCCTACGACGACAGCAAGGCAACCAACGTCGGCGCCACCGTGGCGGCGCTGCAGGGCCTGGGTGCCGAACGTGCCCCGGGCAAGCTGGTGGTGATTCTGGGCGGCGATGGCAAGGGGCAGGACTTCGCGCCGCTGCGCGAACCCCTGCGCCGCCATGCGCGCGCTGTCGCAACCCTCGGGCGCGATGCCGGGGCGATCGAAAGCGTCATTCGAAACCGCAGCGACATCGATGCCGACAGCGCACTGCCGTTGCATCGCCATGTCGACATGGACACCGCCGTCGCCTGGTGCTTCGAGCAAGCCAGACCCGGCGACGCGGTGCTTTTAAGTCCTGCTTGCGCCAGCCTCGACATGTACCGCAACTACGCACACCGCGGCGATGTCTTCGCTGCCGCCGTGCAGACCATGGCGCAGGACCGGGGCCAGCCATGACAGTGTCTGCAACGGGCAAGTTTCGCAACTGGTTCGGCAAAGAGCCGCAGGGGGGCCGCAAAAGCAGGGACGACGTGCCGATCCGTGACCAGGTCGACATCGCCGGCCCGCGCAAAGTGCGCCTGCTGTCGTTCGACCAGCCGCTGGTGGGGGTGGTGGTGGCGCTGATGGCGCTGGGACTGGTCATGGTTTATTCGGCATCGATCGCGATGCCCGACAACCCGCGCTTCACCGGCTACACCGCGCAGTATTTCCTGCAGCGCCATGTGCTGGCGCTGACGATCGGGCTCATCGTGGCGCTGGTGACGGTGCAGGTGCCGATCGGCTTCTGGGAAAAGCACGCTCCGGCGATCTTCGTCGTCTCGCTGATCCTTCTGGTGCTGGTGCTGATGCCGTTCATCGGCAAGGTGGTGAACTTCTCGCGCCGCTGGATCCCGCTCGGCTTCATGAACTTTCAGCCCAGCGAAATGGCCAAGCTGGCGATCGCGATGTATGCCGCCAACTACATGGTGCGGCGCATGGATGCGCGCGAAAAGTTCTTTCGCGCGGTGACGCCGATGGTGGTGGCGGTGGCCTTCGTCGGGGTCCTGTTGCTGCGTCAGCCCGACATGGGCGCCTTCATCGTCATCGCCACCATCGCGATGGCGATCCTGTTTCTGGGCGGAGTCAACGCGCGCATGTTTTTTCTGATCGCGCTGGTGATCATCTTCACCTTCGCCTTGATCATCGCTTTCGACGACCTGCGGCGCGAGCGCATCCTGGCCTACCTGGACCCGTGGAACCCGAAGTACGCGCAGGGCAAGGGCTATCAGCTGACCCATTCGCTGATCGCACTCGGCAGGGGTGAGGTCTTCGGCCAGGGGCTGGGCAGCAGCGTCGAGAAGCTGCACTATTTGCCTGAAGCGCACACCGACTTCCTGCTGGCGGTGATCGGCGAAGAACTGGGATTCGTCGGCGTCGCCACCGTGATCGTGCTGTTCTTCTGGCTGACGCGGCGCATCTTCGTGATCGGCAGGCAGGCCATCGCGCTGGACCGCGTGTTCGCCGGTCTGCTGTGCCAGGGCATCGGCACCTGGATCGGCTTTCAGGCCTTCATCAACATGGGCGTCAACCTGGGGGTGCTGCCCACCAAGGGCCTGACCCTGCCGTTGATGAGCTACGGCGGCAGCGCGATCCTGATGAACCTGGTGGCACTGGCGATGGTCCTGCGCGTGGACATGGAGTCTCGTGCCTTGATGCGGGGGGGCTCGGCGTGATGCCGCACCTGACCGTGATGGCGGCGGGCACGGGCGGGCACATCGTGCCGGGGCTGGCGGTGGCTGACGAGATGCTGACCCGCGGCTGGACCGTGAGCTGGCTGGGCACCTCGCACGGCATGGAAAACCGGCTGGTACCGGCAGCTGCGAACGGCCGGATTGCGCTCGACACGATCGGGTTTTCGGGTCTGCGCGGCAAGGGTCTGCTGCACACGATGACGGGGGGCTTGCGTTTGCTCAAGGCCTTCGTCGACTGCTTGCGCATCCTGAGGCAGCGCGGTGCCGACGCGGTGCTGGGCATGGGCGGCTATGTGTGCTTTCCGGGCGGGTTGATGGCGTCGCTCTCGGGCAGGCCACTGCTGCTGGTCAATGCCGATGCGGCGCTGCTGCTCAGCAACAAAGGCCTGCTGCCGGTGGCCGCTGGCATCGTGTTCGGCTTCGACGGCGACGCCGCGCGAAGCACCAAGGGCGCGGTCGTGACCGGCAACCCGGTGCGTGCCGAGATCGAAGCGCTGCCGCCGCCGGATCAGCGCTTTGCCGGTCGCGAGGGGCCGCTGAAGCTGCTGGTGGTCGGTGGCAGTCTGGGCGCGCAGGTGTTGAACCGAACGGTGCCGGCGGCACTGGCTGCGATGCCGGCGGCGCACCGTCCGCGGGTCACCCACCAGACCGGCGGCGCGCAAGCCGACAGCGTGCGCGCGGCTTACCGTGATGCCGGCATCGAAGCCGAAGTGTTGCCCTTCATCGACGACATGCCGCAGCGGCTTGCGACTTGCGATGTGATGCTGTGCCGCGCCGGTGCCATCACCGTCAGCGAGTTGTGCGCAGCCGGCGTGCCGGCATTGCTGGTGCCGTTGATCGTCAGCACCACCGCGCACCAGCGCGACAACGCGCAGTGGATGGCCGGGCACGGCGCAGCGGTCCACCTGCCGCAGGAGAAGCTGAGTTCGCAGACGCTGGCCGATGCGTTGTCGAAGCTGGACCGCGGCACCCTGCTGGCGATGGCCTTGCGCGCCCGCAGTCTGGCGCGTCCACAGGCCGCGGCGCGCGTGGCCGACCGGATCGAAGCGCTGGTCAAGAAGCCGCACTCAGCGGCCGCGGGAGGCGCGCCGTGAAGCACGCGCTGCAACATCTGCACTTCACGGGCATCGGCGGTGCCGGCATGAGCGCGGTGGCCGAGATCCTGCTGGGTCTGGGCTACCGCGTCAGCGGGTCGGACCTGGACGACAGCGCGGTCACGCGCCGCCTGCGCATGATGGGTGCCGTGGTGCATCTGGGCCATGCTGCCGACCATGTCGCAGACAGCGCGCAAGCGGTGGTCGTGACCGCTGCCGCCACCGAGGACAACCCCGAGATCGCCGCTGCGCGCAGCCGCGGCCTGCCGGTGGTGCCACGCGCCGCGCTGCTGGCCGAACTGATGCGGCGCCAGCAGGGCATCGCCATCGCCGGTACCCACGGCAAGACCACCACCACCGCATTGGTGGCGCGGATGCTGATCGAAGCCGGGCTCGACCCCAGCTACGCGGTCGGCGGCAAGCTGCAGGGCTCGCACGGGGCGCATGGCGCCGACGACACCGATGACGGCGGCGGGGGCAGCGGCAAGGACAGCGGCAATGGCCACCTCGGCCAGGGCGAATTCATCGTCGTCGAAGCCGACGAAAGCGATGCGTCGTTCCTGCTCTTGAACCCGGTGATGGCGGTGGTCACCAACATCGACGCCGACCATCTGCAGACCTATGGCCACAGCCTGCAACGGCTGCAGGACGCTTTCGTCGACTTCATCCACCGGCTGCCGTTCTATGGCTGCGCGATCGTCTGCAGCGACGACCCGGGCGTGCAGGCGGTGTTGCCGCGTCTGCAACGCCCGGTGCGCCGCTATGGGCTGGCCGCCGGTGCCGATGTGCGCGCCATCAACGTCCAGGCCCGGCCCGATGCCGATGGCCGTGGCGGCATGGGCTTCGATCTGCAGCGAGCCGGCTGCCCCGACCTGCCGATGACCTTGAACCTGGCCGGCGTGCACAACGTGAGCAACGCGCTGGCTGCGATCGCGGTGGCGATGGAGCTGCAGCTGCCCGATGCGGCAGTGCAGCGCGCGCTGCACCGCTTTCATGGCGTGGGCCGGCGCTTCGAACGCCATGGCGAACTGCCCACCGCCGATGGCGGCACCTACACGCTGATCGACGACTACGGTCACCACCCGGTGGAACTGGCCGCGGTGCTGGCCGCAGCACGCGCCGCGTTCGCGGGCCGGCGCGTCGTGCTGGCCTTCCAGCCGCACCGCTACAGCCGCACCCGCGACTGCATGGCCGAATTCGTTACCGTTTTCAAAGCCTTCGACCTGCTGCTGCTGGCACCTGTCTACGGCGCCGGTGAAACACCGATCGCGGGTGCCGACGGCGCGGCGTTGATGCAGGCGGTGCAGGCTGCCGGTCACCGGCAAGCCGTCTGGGTGGCCGACATCGACAGCCTGGCGCACGCCATCGTCGCCGCCGTGCGCGATGGCGACGTGGTGCTGACCATGGGCGCTGGCACGATCGACGCGGTGCCGCAGCAACTGCGGGCGCTGGCCGCCGTGCGACAGGCAACGGCCGCCGTGAGCTCGGGGGTGGGCGCATGACGCTGCACAGGTCCGATGTCGATGTGCGCCGGCTCGGCAAGGTGGCGGTGCTGATGGGCGGCAGCAGCGCGGAACGCCCGGTGTCGCTGATGTCGGGCCATGGCGTGCTGGACGCGCTGCGCAGCCAGCGTGTCGATGCCATTGCTTTCGACCCGGCCGAACGTGGTCTGCACGAATTGAAGGCCGAAGGCATCGACCGCGTTTTCATCGCATTGCACGGCCGTCACGGCGAAGACGGCAGCGTGCAGGGTGCGCTGGAACTGCTGGGCATTCCGTACACCGGCTCGGGTGTGATGGCTTCGGCGCTGGCGATGGACAAGGTGATGACCAAGCGCCTGTGGCGCGCCGATGGTCTGCTAACTCCGGACTGGGTCAGCCTGGATGTCGCAGCGCAGACGACCGACACCACGCGACGGGTGCCCGACGCGCTGGGCTTGCCGCTGATCGTCAAGCCGCCGCACGAAGGTTCGTCGATCGGCGTGACCAAGGTGCTGGGCTACTCGCAGATGCAGGATGCGGTGTCGCTGGCCGCGCAATACGACGCCGAGGTGCTGTGCGAACAGTTCATCGACGGCATCGAGCTGACGTGTCCGGTCATCGGCGAAGGCAACACGGCAACGGCCTTGCCGGTGGTGCGCATCGACGCCCCCGACGGCAACTACGACTTCGAGCACAAGTACCACAGCGACGACACCGGCTACCGCTGCCCGGCCGGCTTGCCGCCCCAAGAGGAAGCCGAAGTGCGGCGCCTGACGCTGGCGTCCTACCGCAGCCTGAACTGCCGCGGCTGGGGCCGCGCCGACCTGATGTTGCGCCATGCCGATCGCAAGATCTTTCTGCTGGAGATGAACACCAGCCCCGGCATGACCAGCCACTCATTGGTGCCGATCGCGGCGGCTGCGGCCGGCATCTCGTATGCGCGGCTGTGCGTGCAGCTGCTGGCAGGCGCCAGCCTGGACAGCCGCCGCGCGAACGCGATGCCAATCTCGAGCTCGAGCTCAGGCTCAAGCTCAGGCTCAAGCGGGACCGAGCCATGACCGAAGCCCTTGTCATGAGCCCGGGCAGCACCCGCGTGCGCATGCCGCGCACGTTGCGCCGGCCTGAGCCGCCTGCACCGTTGCCGGCCGATGTGCGGCTGATGAACGCCATCGCCGGCGCCATCTTCATGCTGGCCGCCGCCGGCGTGGTTGCTGCGGGCGTGTGCTGGCTGACGCGTTCGCCGCTGTTCCCGATCCGCGTCATCACCATCGACGGCGAGTTGGCGCGCAACAGCGTGCCCACCATCCGCGCCAATGCCACACCGGGATTGGCCGGCAACTTCTGGAGCGTCGACCTGCAGAAGAGCCGCACTGCTTTCGAATCGGTGCCGTGGGTGCGGCGCGCCGTGGTGCAGCGCGTGTTCCCCGACCAGTTGCGCGTGACCCTGCAGGAACAGCGCCCAGCCGCGTTGTGGGAAGGACTGCGCGCCAATGCCAGCCCGGACCGGCTCGTCAACGAGCAGGGCGAGGTGTTCGCAGCCAATGTCGGCGATGTCGAGGACGACGACCTGCCCACACTGGCCGGTCCCGACGGCCAGGCCGGCGAGATGTTGATGATGCTGCGCCGCCTGCAACCGGTGCTGATGGCGCTGGACGTGCACATCGACCGTTTGCTGCTGACCGCGCGCGGCTCCTGGCGGGCCGAACTGGACAGCGGGGCCACGCTGGAAATGGGCCGCGGCAGCATCGACGAGATCGCCGACCGCACGGCGCGCTTCACCCGCACGCTGACGCAGGTCACCGACCGCTGGCAGCGCCCGCTGGAATACGCCGACCTGCGCCACGCCGATGGCTATGCAGTACGGCTGCAAGGCGTGTCCACCACCCCCGACATGACGCAGGCGCAATTCGCGAAGCAGGCCGCTGCACAGGCCAAGCTCGCAGCGCAGGCGGCTGCCAAGGCCGCGGCCCGCAAGGCCAGGCAGCCGGCGGCCAACAGCAACCACTGATCACGACGAAGTTCACACAGATGAAACCTGCACACCCGCATCCGCCGACGCCTTGCGCCACCGAAGGGACCCACTGACATGGCCAAGGAATACAAGGAAATGGTCTTCGGCCTGGACATCGGCACCGCCAAGGTGATGGTGGTGGCGGCCGAGGTCATGCCGGGCGGCGGCCTGCGCGTTGCGGGGCTGGGCGTGGCGCCCACGCATGGGCTGAAGCGCGGTGTGGTGGTCAACATCGACGCCACGGTGCAGAGCATCCAGCAAGCCCTGAAAGAGGCCGAAATGATGGCCGCCTGCAAGATCAGCAGCGTCTACACCGGCATCACCGGCAGCCACATTCGTGGCCAGAACTCGACCGGCATGGTGATCGTGCGCGACAACCGCGAAGTGACCACGGTGGACGTGGCACGCGTGGTGGAAACCGCCAAGGCCATCAACATCCCGAACGACCAACGCCTGCTGCTGGTGGAACCGCAGGAATTCGTGATCGACGGCCACGAGGTCAAGGAGCCGATCGGCATGAGCGGCAGCCGGCTCGAGGTCAAGGTGCACATCGTCACCGGCGCACAAAGCGCCGCTGAAAACATTCTCAAGTGTGTTCGCCGCTGTGGTCTCGAAGTCGAACGCCTGGTTTTGAACCCGTCCGCCAGCGCGGCATCGGTGCTGACCGAAGACGAGATGATGCTGGGCGTGGCGGTGGTGGACATCGGCGCCGGCACGACGGATGTGCAGATCTACACCGACGGCAGCGTGCGCCACACCGCGGTGATCCCGATCGCCGGCGACTTGATCACCAGCGACATCGCGATGGCGCTGCGCACCCCCACCAAGGACGCCGAAGAGGTCAAGGTCGAACACGGTGTGGCCAAGCAGTTGCTGGCCGACCCGAGCGACCAGGTCGAGGTGCCGGGTTTGGGCGACCGCGCACCGCGCCTCTTGAGCCGCCAGGCGCTGGCCGGCGTGATCGAGCCGCGGGTCGAGGAGATCTTCAGCCTGGTGCACCAGGTGATCCGCGAAAGCGGCTTCGAGGAACTGCTGTCCAGCGGCATCGTCATCACCGGCGGCAGCGCGGTCATGCCGGGCATGGTCGAACTGGGCGAAGACATCTTCCTGAAGCCGGTCCGCAAAGGCTTGCCGCTGTACAACGCCGCGCTCTACGACATGGTGGCCAACCCGCGGTCGGCGACCGTGATGGGCTTGCTGGAAGAAGCGCGCATGGCGCGCAGCCGTGGCCAGAACTCGACCGGCATGGTGATCGTGCGCGACAACCGCGAAGTGACCACGGTGGACGTGG
>JALYUN010000048.1 GCA_030853725.1 Pseudomonadota bacterium
GGCCAATGTAGTGCAGCCGCTCGCGCCAGCGCGGGCCGGCCTGGCGCAGTGGTGTGCCGTCGATCTGCACCGCGCCTTCGGTGGGGGTGGCCAAGCCTGCGAGCAAGCGCAGCAGGCTGGTCTTGCCGCGCCCGTTGCGGCCGCGCAGCCAGACGATGCCGCCCGGCGACAGGCTCAGGTTGAGGTGGCGGAACAGGCGGCGCCCGCCGCGGTCGCCGCCGAGGTCGACGGCGCGCAGCAGCGGCGCGCGGTGGGGGGAAGTGGCGGAATCGGGCATGAGCAAGAATCGGCCGCAGGATAGCCGGCAATGAATGCGCCCACGATGAAGGTTCTGCAAGTCTGTACCGGCCAGGCCCGCAAAGTGGCGATCAACGGCCGCACCGTGCTGAGCGCCATCGGCAAGCACGCGGTCGCCGGGCCGGTGGCAGTGCGACCGCTGGGGCTGGAAGCCGACGAGCAGGCCGACCTGAGCCGGCATGGCGGCTTGTCGAAGGCGGTCTACGCCTACCCGAGCGAACACCTGCCGTTCTGGCAGACGGTGCGGGCGCAGGCGCAAGCCGGGCTGTTCGATGAGCCGATCCAGCCCGGTCTGATGGGTGAAAACCTGCTGCTGCAGGGCTTGTCGGAAGAGCGGCTCTGGATCGGCGACCGGCTGCGGCTGCCGAACGCGTTGCTGGCCGTCAGCGAGCCGCGCACGCCTTGCTACAAGCTCGGCGCCGCACTCGGCTTCCCGCAAGCGGTGACGCTGATGGCGCAGTCGGGCTATTGCGGTGCGTACCTTTCGGTGGTCGAGAGCGGCACGGTCGAGGCCGGGGACGAGATCGAACTCTTGCCCGGCCCGCGTGAAGTCAACCTGCGTGAGCTGTTCCGGCGCCGCGTCAGGGGCTGATACCACCGCGCTGCGCGCTACAAAGGCCGCCGCAAAGCGCGCCGCAAAACCCGCCGATACAACGGCGCCGTCAACGTCAGCACCACCACATAGCGCACCACGTGAAACGCAGTGACGACCGGTACGCCCAGCTGCAGCACCTTGGCGGTGATGCACATCTCGGCCATGCCGCCGGGTGCGGTGCCGAGCATCACCGAAGCCGGATGCAAGCCGCTGCCGCGCGCCAGCAGCCAGGCGAATGCGGCCGAAGCCGCAATCAACAGCAGCGTGCTGCCGAACACGACGCCGAGCCAGCGTGGCGCGGCGCGTGCGAACTCGGGCGTGAAACGGGCACCCAGCGCCACGCCGATGAAGAGCTGCCCGGCGTTGGACGCCGCTTTCGGCAAAGCCGAAAGTTCGATGCCGCTGGCGGTCAGACCGATCGTCACCAGCAGCGCGCCCAGCACGAAGGGGTTCGGGGTGCCGAGCCGCCCCATCAGCGCGATGCCGCCCGCGCTGGCGGCCAGCAGCAGCAAGAGTCCTAGTGGGTCGATCGCGTGTACCGCCTGCTGTGAAGGGTCGGCACCGTGCAGCCCCGAGGCCTGGAACAGAAAGGGCACCAGCACCACCACGATCAGCACCCGCATCGAATGCGCGGCGGCGACGCGATCGACGCGCCCGCCATTGCGTTCGGCCAGCAGCGCCATCTCTGAAGCACCGCCGATGGCGCCGGCGAAGAACGCGGTGGCGTGGTCTGTTGCGTCGTTGCCCGCTTCGTTGTCGTTGCCGGCGCGCAGCAGCAGCCGGTACGACAGATAGCCCATCACCAGCGCCCACACCGACCCAGCCACGACGGCGGGCGCCATCTGCAGCAGCAGACCCACCACGTCGGGCGTGAAGTAGAGCCCGAGCGCGATGCCGATCATCCACTGGCCGACGTTGCGCAAGCGGTTCGAGCCCAGCAGCGGCAGCCCGGCAATGCCGAGCACCGCGGTCGTCAGTAGCGGGCCGATCATCCACGGCAGCGGCGCATGCAGCCACTGAAACAGCCCCGCCGACGCCAGCGCCAGAGCCAGCGTCATTGCGATGCGTCGCAGGCGCTCAGGCGTCGGCAGTCGAGGGCGCAGCGGGACGTTCGGCGGGCGCATCGAGCGGGGGATAGTCGGTGTAGCCGTGCGCGCCGCCACCGTAGAACGTGGTCTTGTCGGGTGCGTTCATCGGCGCGTTCTGACGCAGCCGGCGGCCCAGGTCGGGATTGGCCAGGAAGAGCTTGCCGAAGGCCACCAAGTCGGCCGCGCCACTTTCGACAGCGTCGGTCGCCATGCGGCGGTCGTAGCCGTTGTTGACCATCCAGGCACCGGCGGTTTGGCGCCGCAGGGCCGCGTAGTCGAACGGCGCAATGTCGCGCGGGCCGCCGGTAGCGCCCTCGATCACATGCACATAGGCCAGCTTCAGCGGCGCGAGTTGTGCTAGCGCGTGTTCGTACAGCGCTTGCGGGTTGCTGTCGGGCCCGGCATCGTTGGCGGGTGTAACGGGCGAGAGCCGCAGCCCCGTGCGCCCGCCGCCGACCACCTCCACGACCGTGTTCATCACTTCGTTCAAAAAGCGGGTGCGTTTGGCGATGCTGCCGCCGTAGCCGTCGCTACGGTCGTTGATGCTGTCGCGCAGGAATTGCTCCACCAGATAGCCGTTGGCGCCGTGGACCTCGACCCCGTCGAAGCCGGCTTCCAGTGCCATCTGCGTCGCGTGGCGGTATTGCGCCACCACGCCGGGAATTTCGGCTTCCATCAACGCGCGCGGTTGCGACGCGTCGGCGAAGCCGCCTTCGATGAAGGTCTTGCCGTTGGCCGCACGCGCCGTGCTGGAGACCGGTGGCTGCCCGCCCGGCAGCAGCGAGACATGCGAGATGCGCCCGACGTGCCACAACTGCACCACGATCTTGCCGCCACGGGCGTGCACGCCGTCGGTCACGCGGCGCCAGCCGGCCACCTGTTCGGCGCTGTGGATACCGGGCGTGTCCAGGTAGCCCTGGCCCATCGGGCTGATCTGGGTGGCTTCGGTGACGATCAGCGCGGCCCCGGTGGCCGGGTCGGCGCGCTGCGCGTAGTAGGTCGCCATCAGTTCGTTGGGAACTTGCCCCGCGCTGGCGCGGTTGCGCGTCAGCGGGGCCATGACGATGCGGGATGCGAGGTCGATCTCGCCGATGCGAAGCGGGTCGTAGAGGGTGGTCATCGACCGAACCTTAATGCAGCGCCGCTTCACCGGCACCGCCTGCAGGAATCGGCGCGCGCCGCTATGCTGCGCCGCACTTCAAGGGGAATGCGTCATGTCAGGCCGGGTACTTCGCAGTTTCATCGCTGGTTTCATCGCGACGGTGACCTTCCATCAGCTGGTGATCTGGCTGCTGAGCTTCGTGCTGCCGTTTCCCTTCAAGCCCTGGAACCTGCACGCCAACAGCTACGGCATGCCTTCGGTGTTGGCGCTGGCGTTCTGGGCCGGCGTCTGGGCCATACCGCTGTGCCTGATCGTGCGGTCGATGCCGCGGTTGCGCGCCTGGGCCGTTGGCGCCGTGCTGGGTGGCGTCGTGCCTTCGTTGTGGGGTTTCACGGTGCTGGCGGCCATCAAGGGACAACCGCTGTTCGCCAAGGGCAACCTGGGTTTGATTGCGATCGTGTTGTTCATCAACGCCGTGTGGGGGCTGGGCACGGTGGTGGTGTATCGCTGGTTGCAGCGACGCTATGGCAGCGGCCCTGTCGTTGGCGCAATGGCCCCGACCTGAGCCATCTGCCGAGCGTCGCACTGCCGGGCTCGATCGGCGGCACGTTGCCCGCGGCAAGGTACCGGGGGGCACCCTGTAGATCGATGTCCGGGCGCTGCTTGCAACGCCTGATAACGTGCGGCGCATCGTGCCCCAGCACGGGCACACCTTGAAGTTCGACACTTCGAGGCCGAATCAGGCGTTTCAGAAAAGGCTGTAGCTTGCATGGATGTTTTCTACTACTGGAAGAACGTCGAGTCCGATGTCGATGCCGGCCGCATCGGGTATTTGCAGTCCGGCGCCGAAACGCTGACGCGTCTGAAAGCCGGCTACCCAGGCTATCTGTGGTTCTTCAAGACGCCGAAGGGTCAGAAGGGCCGGTTGCAATTGCTGGGCCGTCTGCTTTGGTCAGACACGGCGCTCGCCAGCGCGGGGCCCGCGCCGGCCGGCAGCCACATCCACTATGACCCGGACCATCCCAAGTCGGTCTGGTACGAGGGCAGCGAAAGCGAGAACGCCGTCACCGCGGTGACGGCCTGGGCGGCAGAGCACTTCCACGCCGCGGTGCGGGCCAACTTCCAGGGCGTCAACGGGCAACACGAGATGCGGGGCGCCGTGTTGCAGGAGCTCGAAGGCATCGGCAAGGGATTGAGCACCCGTGCCTTTCGTAGCGTGGCGCCCTGAGGCACTGCAGCCGGTCGGCAGCCGTGCTTTTGTGATGCCGTAGTACCAACCGTGCGCGCCTGCGGCTGGTGCCGACGGCGATCACAACGCACCACATCTGCCAATTGCCGGCCCGGTTCCTTTTCACAGCCTGCGTTCTTTCCCGCGCCAGCCCCGAGAATTGGGATCGATGAGGAGTTGCTCCCCTTCACGCACGAGTCGCCTGACCATGGCGCCTGCGTTATGAGAGCCATGCGCGGGCTCAAGGGATTCGATGACTTCGGGCGCGTTTTCTGCCATACCGCGGCCATCGACCATCCGGACGCGCAGGCCGCCGTCGTGGGCCGCAGTGCCTGCTAGCGTGTCGATTTGCCAGCTGGCCTGCCACAGCGATGATTTCGAACTCATGTCGAATGGTAGCCACACCGTGAAACCGGCATTGGCCCTGCCACAGTAGGCGGCCGCTGAGTTTGGTTGATGCCTGAACACTTCATTGGCTGGCAGTGGGCAGCGTAATTTCAGCCACACGACTTACTCCTCGATGGCTTTGAAATCAGGTCGACTGTGACCTGCGAAATCCGATTGACGCATATACAAAGCCTTGAAAAATTCCCACAAAAAATGCGCCGACTGGGCTTGGTCGTTTGTATCGGGAAGCGATCTGAAGCGTACTCGCCAGCATCTTTCGATTAGGCAGGGCGCTGGGTCGCGACCCTGTCCTACCACGCCGCTCTTGGATCGACACTAGCATTTGGACGTTGCTAACTGATGGGACTGACATGACCGACCCGAGAAACATTGCCCACGACAAGAAGGTCCAGCAGGAGAAGAAAAACCACAACGAGGAGATCGCGCCCGGCGCTGACGAAAAGCCGCAGCCAGGGAAAAAGACCCACATGGAACACCATGCATCCGATGTCGAAAAAGCCCCGGATGAGGCCGAACCGCTACCGAAAGGTGAATAGCCCGCTGCTTTGATACACCGCGAATCTGCGCCGTCTTCACTAAAGTAAGGAAGCAGTCTGGACGCGTCCCAGCCGCGCCGATTCAGGCGCCGGCGATGGGCTCAATCGTTGACACGCGACATTCGAGAACCAGGCCGCCGGATGAGCAAAGGGCCAGGCGAAAAGCCATCGACACGTCGCGCGCGACCGTTGATAGGTCCAACTCCCCACTGAAAGCGCCGCTCGACTGAACGCGCGAACGGCGCAGACCGACCCGGCCTGCGGCCGTGGCACCATCGCCTCATGCTCGCTTACCGCCACGCCTTCCACGCCGGCAACCACGCCGACGTGCTCAAGCACACCGTGCTGCTGCTGGTGCTACAGCACATGAATCAAAAAGAGAAGGGTTGGCGCTATGTGGACACCCATGCCGGTGCCGGCGGCTACTCGCTGGAAGGTGACTACGCGCACAAGCGGGCCGAGTTCGAGCACGGCATCGGCAGGCTCTGGGACCACAGCGACCTGCCGCAACCATTGACTGAACTGCTCGCACTGGTGCGCGCCTTCAATGGCGGCGCGAAGACGCTGAAGCAGTACCCCGGCTCGCCCGCCATCGCGCACATGTTGATGCGGCCACAAGACCAGTTGCGCCTGTCCGAACTCCACCCTACCGACCACAAAATTCTGGCTTCCTATCTGGGCGACGTGCCCGGCGTCGAAGTGAAGATGAGTGACGGGTTCGCGTCGCTCAAGTCGAACTTGCCGCCGCCCACCCGCCGCGGGGTCGTGCTGATCGATCCCAGTTACGAAATCAAGACCGATTACGCCCGCACGCTGGCCGCACTGCGCGAAGCGCTGCAGCGCTTCCCCGAAGCCGTGGTACTGGTGTGGCTGCCGCAGTTGCGGTTGCTGGAAGCCACCCAACTGCCGCAGCGCCTGAAAGCCGCAGCCGAGTCCGGTGGCAAGAAAGGCTGGCTGCATGCCCGCCTGACGGTGGCCGAAGCCGGTGAACGCGGCTTCGGCCTGATGGGCAGCAGTGTGTTCGTCGCCAACCCGCCGCACACGCTGCATGCGGCATTGCAGCCGGTGCTGCCGTGGCTGGCCACGGCGCTGTCTCAGTTCGACGGCGCCCGCAGTGCGCTCGACCGTTCCCACAGTGCCTGACTCGCCGCTCATCCTGCGCTCCATCCGCCGCCCCGCCTTTGTCCGCGCCGCACCGTTCGCGGCCTTCATGGTGGTGCTGGCGCTGCGCGGCTTCATGCCCGCCGACGGCAGCATCGGTATCGACACCCGCTGGCTGTATGCGCTGCAAGTGCTTCTGCCGGCCGCGATGCTGGCGCTGTGGTGGCGCGACTACGGCGAGCTATCGGCCCAAACCACGCCCACGCTGCGCGAAGCTTTGCTGGCTGCTGCGGTCGGCGTCCTCGTGTTCGGGCTGTGGATCAATCTGGACGCGCCGTGGATGACCCTCAACGCCGTCGACGCTTCGGCCTACGTGCCGCTGACCGCCGCCGGCACCGTCGACTGGCCGCTGGTGGCGCTGCGGCTGGCTGGTGCCACGCTGCTGGTGCCGGTGATGGAAGAACTGTTCTGGCGCTCGTTCCTGATGCGCTGGCTGAAGCAGCCGATCTTCGAATCGGTGTTGCCCGCGACGGTGGGCCTGCGTGCCATCGTGCTGTCGACCTTCGTGTTCGTGCTGGCCCATACGTTGTGGCTTGCAGCGGCGATCGCCGGCCTGGCGTACGCGCTGTTGTATGTGCGCACCGGCAAGCTGTGGACCGCAGTGATCGCCCATGCGCTGACCAATGCCCTGCTGGGCGTGTATGTGGTGGCCACCGGCGCGTGGCAATTCTGGTGAGCCCCGTAAACGAAGCGCCATGCAACTTGGACAGCGCCGCCGTGGTGAGGCGGACGCTGCGTCCAAACCCGGCTTAAAACGAAAACGGTTTGCTCAGCGCGAGATAGATCGTGCGGCGCGGCGCGAATTGCGGCGCGCCCACCCCGATGCCGCTGCCGTCGCGCAGTTCGTAGCTTTTGTCGAAGAGATTGATGGCCGACAGACGCACATCGAACTTGCCGAAGGCGCCCACGTCGAAGCCCTGTGACACCGAAGCATTGACCTGCGTGAAGCTCGGCAAGTGTTCGGTGTTGGCGAATCCGCTGCGCAGGCCGCTGCCGTAGAGCAGATCGCCGCTGACCATCGTGCTGTCGCCGAAACGATACGACGTGCCCACCGACGCCGACAGTTTCTGTTCGTGGTCCAGATGGACCCAATGGGTGGCGATGTAGTCGAGTTCGTCCTGCTCGAAGTTGAACTGGCCGGTCTCCAGGCCCTTGCCCCGGGCCGCGCTGAAGCTCAAGTTCGAATAGCTCGACCAGCGCGCCACCTTGTACGAAGCCGACAGCTCCAGTCCGTAGATTTTTCCCTGTTCGTAGTTGAAGGCCGAATAGATCAGGGCATTGCCGAACTGACCTTCGTCTTGCAAGTGCGCGACCTTGCGGTAGTAGGCGTCGGCACCGAGCGTGATGTGCGGCGTGAGCTGGTGAAGCACCCCCACATCGAAGTAGTTCGAACGTTCCGAGCGCACGGCGGTATTCGCGTCGGAAGGCAGCGCATTGGTCGTGCCCAGAAATTTCTGTACCGATGTGCTGTCGATCTTTTCGGTTGCAGGCGGCGTGAAATAGCGGGCATAGCCCGCGTGCACGCGGGTGTCGCTGCCGAGTTGGTACACCATGCCCAGGCGCGGGCTCCACTGCGCTTCGTTGACCACCGTGTCGACCTTGTCGTAGCGCAAGCCGTAGTTGATGGTGAGCGCCTTCGTCGGCTGCCACTCGTCTTGCACGTAGACCCCGTATAGAGGGCCGGCGATGCGGCTGTCGTCCTGGATGGTCAGCGGCATGTTGCTGGTCTGGTTGCCGTCTGCATCGGCCGCAAACACGCTCGACGCGTTGTCGACCGTTCCACGCTCGTGCTGCGCGAAGAGGCCGGCGCGCAAGGTGTGTTGTGCGCCGAGTTGGCGGCTGGCGTCCAGTTGCAGCCCGTAGGCGCTGTTGCGCCGCGCCACGTCGGCAGCCACGCCGTTGTACGCCAGGTCACCCAGTGGATCGGGCTGATAGCGGACCAGGGTGGTGCGGTTGAAGGCCGAAACCTGATAGTCGATCCCGTTGCCCAGGCTCGACTGGAAACTCAGCACCTGGAAGTTGTTGCGCTCGCGCTGTCGGGCGTCCAGACCGAGCGAATCGGGCGGCGTGGCACCGGCCAGATCGAAGCTGGGGGTCTCGTTGGGCACGTTCGGAATCTGGAAACGGTTGGTCGAGGTTCCGACGATCAGGCTGACGCGGCTCGAATCCCCCAGCAGATAGCTCAAGTAGAGAGAGCCCTTGGTCTGATGGGTGTCGTCGTGGACTGCGTTGTTCGACGAAGTCGGATTCTCGATACCGATGTGGTTCTGCAGGTAGGAGCCGGTCACGAAGTACTGCAGGTCGCCGGCCGTACCGCCGACGTTGAAGCTGGGCTCCACGTGGCCGCGCGTGCCCAGCAGCAGGTCGATGCTGCCGCCGTTGGCGAAATCGGCGCCTTTCGTACGAATATCCACCACGCCTGCAGTGCGGTAGCCGTACTGGGCAGGTAACGCCCCCGTCAGCAAGTTGACCTGGTTGGCGAAGCGCGTGTCCAGAGATTGCCCGAAGCCACTGATGGCCTCCGGGATCACCACGCCGTTGACCCGGTATTGCAGGTTCGCGTGGTCACCTCGTACATGCAGTTGCCCATAGGAATCACCGACCACCCCGGGTGCGCGCAGCAGCACTTGATTAAGCGGCGTCGCTTCGCCCAGAGGCAGGTTGTCGATATCGGCTTTGTCGAAGCGGTAGATGGTGCTGCCGGTTTCCGGCGAGAGCGAGTTGCGTGCGGCGTCCAGCTTCTGGCGTACGCCATTGACTTCGATGCGCTGGACTTGTTGCGCCGGCTCGGGAGTGGACGCTTGGGCGACGGTGTCGTCGGCATACGCGTGCACCCCGCCGACTGCCAATGCGATGGCCGCAGTCAAGGGATGCAGGGCGTGGATTCTGGAACGTGTAGTCATGGGGAGTTCGATGGGTAATGGGCAGATGGCACGGCGCCGATCGAGGCACCGAAGCGGGGTATGGGAAGCGCAACGAAACCGTGCGGGCGGGCCGGTTCAGCGGCTCGCGAAGGCAAGGTGAAACGGTCGTGCCGGCAGCGCCAGGCTCAGCCCGCAACGCCCTGCTCGGCAGGGCGCCAGGTGGCGCTCAGGCGCGCAG
>JALYUN010000067.1 GCA_030853725.1 Pseudomonadota bacterium
GGCCGCAGCGATCCGTGCTGCGCGCTCGGCATCGGCCCTTTCGCGGTCGCGCAATGCGTCGCGCAGCGTGCCCAGGTCGGCCAGACTGCGGACCCGGCTCACAACAGGCCCCGTTCGGCCATCGACACCACCTGGCCGTGGCCGACGACGATGTGGTCCAGCACCCGCACGTCCACCAGTTGCAGCGCGGCCTTCAATGTCTGGGTCAGGTACTCGTCGGCGCGTGAAGGCTCGGCCACGCCCGAAGGGTGGTTGTGTGCCAGCACCACCGCTGCGGCGTTCAGCGCGATCGCGCGGCGCACCACTTCGCGCGGGTAGACGCTGGTCTGCGCCAGCGTGCCGTAAAACAATTCTTCCAGTTTCAGGAGCCGGTGCTGCGCGTCCAGGAACAACACCGCAAAGACCTCTTGCGCGCGCCCGGCAAGCTGCAGCGCCAGATAGTCCTTGACGGCGCCTGGGGTTTCGAACACCGGCGTCGCCTGCATCTGCTGTGCCAGTGCGCGCCGCGCCATCTCGGCCACCGCCAACAGCTCGGCGCGCTTGGCCGGACCCAGGCCTTTGATGGTGGCCAGCGTCGCGGGGTCGGCTTGCAGCAAACCGGCGAACCCGCCGCAGCGGCGCAGTACCGAGTCGGCGAACTGGATCACACCGGTGCCGCTGTAGCCGGTGCGCAGCAACAGCGCCAGGAGTTCGGTGTCGGCCAGTGCCGAGGCGCCACGGGCCAGCAGTTTTTCGCGGGGGCGCTGGTCGGCGGGCAGGTTCTTCATGGGGGGCAGGACGCGCTAGCTTCGACCGTGGCCGGTGGCGGTGCCGTGGAGCGCCTCGGTAGAATCGGACCAGTCTATGACACACCCCACCGACACCCATCCCGCCACCGCTGCCAACCGCGTGCAGCCAGGCTCCTTCCTGACGCTGCACTACCGCTTGTCCGGGCGTGACGGCGTCGCTGTCGTCGACACCTTCAATGACAAGCCAGCGACTTTGTCGTTGGGCGCGGGGCAGTTGGCGCCGGCCATCGAAGCGCGGCTGCTGGGGCTGGAGGAAGGTGCGCACGAAGCCTTCGACCTACCGGCCGGCGCCGCGTTCGGCGAACGCAAGCTACAGATGCTGCAGCGCGTGAAGCTCACCCTGCTGCACGAGCTGGGCGAAGCCGGTACCACCTACACCGTCGGTGACGTGGTGCAGTTTCCGACGCCCGACGGCGCCGCGTCGTATGCCGGCGTGGTGCGCGAGCTGGGGCCCGAATGGGTGCTGTTCGACTTCAACCACCCGCTGGCCGGTGAGCCCATTCGTTTCGAAGTCAAGCTGCTCGGGGTGATGTGATGGCCGCCCTGGAAGAAGTCCTGCTGGCCGTTCCGCGTGGGTTTTGCGCCGGCGTCGACCGCGCGATCGAGATCGTCGAACGCGCGCTCGCCAAGCACGGCGCGCCGATTTATGTGCGCCACGAGATCGTGCACAACACCTATGTCGTCAACGACCTGCAGGCCAAGGGCGCGATCTTCATCGAAGACCTGGACGATGTCCCGCCCGGCGCCACGCTGGTCTTCAGCGCGCATGGCGTGAGCCAGGCGGTGCGGACCGAGGCCGCGCGGCGCGGCTTTCAGGTCTTCGACGCCACCTGCCCGTTGGTCACCAAGGTGCATGTGGAAGTGGCGAAGCTGGCACGTGAAGGCTATGAATTCGTCATGATCGGCCACAAGGGCCACCCCGAAGTCGAAGGCACGATGGGGCAGTTGAGCGAAGGCATCTATCTGGTCGAGGACGTGGCCGATGTGTCGCGTGTTGAACCGCGCGGCGACAAGCTGGCGGTGGTGACCCAAACCACGCTGAGCGTCGACGACGCGGCGCAGATCCTGGCCGCCGTCAAGCAGCGGTTTCCGCATGTCAGGGAGCCGAAACAACAGGACATCTGCTATGCCACGCAGAACCGCCAAGACGCTGTCAAGCTGATGGCGCCGGGTGTGGACCTGGTGATCGTGGTGGGCAGCCCCACCAGCAGCAACAGCAGCCGGCTGCGCGAGCTGGCGCAGCGACTGGGTACGGTGGCCTACATGGTCGAAGGCGCGCAGGAGCTGAAGCCCGAATGGTTCGAGGGCCGCAGCCGCATCGGCGTGACCGCGGGCGCATCGGCGCCCGACGTGTTGGTGCAGCAGGTGATCAGTCGGCTGCGCGAGTTGGGCGCAACCAGCATCCGCAACATGAACGGCGTGAT
>JALYUN010000068.1 GCA_030853725.1 Pseudomonadota bacterium
GGCAGCGCACGAAGTGAGCGTAGGGGCTTCATGTCGCTTGCCGCACGGCTAGCGCCGGTCGCTCTTCCTGCAGCATGGCCACCAGGTCCAGCTGCGGTGCCGGTTGCCCGAACGCGGTCAGCGCGGCGCAGACCTGCCCACGGTGGTGGGTGCCGTGGTTGAAGACATGCGCCAGCGTCGGTGCGAAGGGCACTTCCACGTGCTGACCGTCGGTGCGGTCGTACACCAGCGTTTCATGCAGGCGCAATTCGGGCCAGGTTTCCAGCAACGGCATCCAGGCCACCACCGCTTCCAGAAGGCGCGCGCGCAGTGCGTCGCGGTCGGTTTCGACTTCGGTGTCGAGCGCCAGCGATGGGGAAGCGCCGGTGGTGAAGCGCGGACCCCAAATCTGATCCTCGACCAGCAGCAGGTGATTCAGCGTGCCGTGCACGCTCTTGAAGAACAGGCCCACGTCGCGACGGTAGTCGGCCTCGGTCAGCGCATCGACACTTCTGAGCAGCCGCTGGGTGGCCCACAGGTGGTAGCGCGCCAGCGTCTGCAGGTGATCGCGCAGCGGCGAACGGTCGAGCAGTTTCATCAGGATCAGGCTGCGAAACGGGCGGTCGTCGCGCTGCGCTTGCCCGACCTCGACATAGCCGTGGCGGCGGTAAAGCGAACGCAAGGCCGCGGCGGGCTCTGCCACTTCCAGCGCCAGGCGCCGGTAGCCGTGCTCTCGCGCCCATTCCTCACTGGCCCGGACCAGGCGCTGGCCGACACCGTGCTGCTGGTGCGCAGGGTCGACCGCCAGGAGTTCGACATGGGCCGTGTCGCGGTCGCCGAACCAGGCGTCGGTGCCGTGCCACCCGTCGGCCTGGCCTTCGTGCGGCCCGAACAAGGTGACGCTGCCGATCACCGCACCTTCCCGTTCGGCCACCAGGCACTGACCACGCGCGGCGTTGCGGCGTGTGTCCTCGACGCGCAGCATCGCGGCGCCGATGGAGACGCCCTGCTGCTGCAGCGGCGCATGGGCACGGTGCAACAACGCGGTCAGCGCATCGAAGGAATCACGCGCAGCCAGGGGACGGATCACGAGCATGTCTGGTTCCCGACGATCACATCCGGAACACGCCGAAGCGCGGCTGCTCGGGAATCGGCGCATTCAGGCTGGCACTGATGGCCAGCGCCAACACGCGGCGCGTATCGGCCGGGTCAATCACGCCGTCGTCCCAGAGCCGGGCACTGGCGTAGTAGGGCCGCGCCTGGTGTTCGAACTGGTCCAGGATCGGCTGCTTGAACGCGGCTTCTTCGGCAGCCGTCCACTCTGCACCACGGGCTTCGATGTTGTCGCGCTTGACGGTGGCCAGCACGCTGGCGGCCTGCTCGCCGCCCATCACGCCGATACGCGCGTTGGGCCACATCCAGACGAAGCGCGGGCCGAAAGCACGGCCGCACATGCCGTAGTTGCCGGCGCCGAAACTGCCACCGATGATCACGGTGAACTTGGGCACGGTGGCCGTGGCCACGGCCGTGACCATCTTCGCGCCGTGCTTGGCAATGCCTTCGGACTCGACCTTGCGCCCGACCATGAAGCCGGTGATGTTCTGCAGGAAGACGAGCGGCACGCGGCGTTGGCAGCACAGCTCAATGAAGTGGGCGCCCTTTAAAGCGCTTTCGCTGAAGAGGATGCCGTTGTTGGCGACGATGCCCACCGGCAAGCCGTCGATGTGGGCGAAACCGGTCACGAGCGTGGCACCGTAGCGCGCCTTGAATTCGTCGAACTCGCTGCCGTCGACGATGCGGGCGATGATCTCGCGCACATCGAAGGGTTTGCGCGCGTCGGTCGGAATGACACCGTGCAATTCGGCTGCGTCGAACAGCGGTGCGCGCGACGCTATGTGCCTGAGTTGCGGCTGCTTGGTCCAGTTCAGGTTGGCGACGCTGGCGCGTGCGATTGACAGCGCATGCAGGTCGTTTTCCGCCAGGTGATCGGCTACGCCCGACAGCCGCGTGTGCACGTCGCCGCCACCCAGGTCTTCGGCGCTGACGACTTCACCCGTGGCCGCCTTCACCAGCGGCGGGCCGCCGAGGAAGATCGTGCCCTGCTCCCTGACGATGATGGCCTCGTCGCTCATGGCTGGCATGTAGGCACCGCCCGCGGTGCACGAGCCCATCACCACGGCGATCTGCGGAATGCCCTGCGCGCTCATCTGCGCCTGGTTGTAGAAGATGCGGCCGAAGTGGTCGCGGTCGGGGAACACGTCGTCCTGGTTCGGCAGGTTGGCACCGCCGCTGTCGACCAGATAGATGCACGGCAGGCGGTTCTGCTGCGCGATTTCTTGCGCCCGCAGGTGCTTCTTGACGGTGAGCGGGTAATAGGTCCCGCCCTTGACGGTGGCGTCGTTGCAGACCACGACGCATTCGACCCCGCTGATGCGACCAATGCCGGCGATCAGGCCCGCGCCCGGCGCGTCGTTGTCGTAGATGTCCAGTGCCGCCAGCGGCGCAATTTCCAGAAACGGCGTGTCGGGGTCCAGCAACATTTCGACGCGCTCGCGTGGCAACAACTTGCCGCGCGCCAGATGCCGCGCGCGCGACTTCTCACCCCCGCCTTGTGCGATTTGCGCCAGCCGCGCATTCAGGTCGTCGAGCAGGACGCGCATCGCATCGGCGCTGGCCTTGAACGAGGCCGAGCGCGGGTTGAGCTTCGATGTGAGCGTGGGCAACGGGGTCTCCTGCGGATGCGGGCGCGGCCACCTCGGGTGGCGGGGATGCTCGCGGAATTCTAGGTGTCGCGTGGCGTGCGGCCACTGCAAGGGCAAGGGCAGTGGCAGTGGCAGCTAGAAAGGCCCCTGCGCCAGCCAGCGTTCGATCTGCGGCTTGCGGTCGTTGCCCCAGAACAGTTCGCCGTCGACGACGAAACTGGGGGCGCCGAAGATGCCCGCGGCAACGGCTTCGTCGTTGGCGCGCTTCAGCCGCGCTTTCCACACCGGATCGTTCCAGACCGCTTCGGCCTGCTGCGGGTCGATGCCGGATTCCGCTGCCAGCGCCTTCAGGGCTTCGGCATCGTTGAGCGCCACGCCGCGCGTGAACAGCGCGCGCAAGCCGGCGGCAGCCCAAGCATCTGCCGCTTCGGCGCCGGCGGTGTCGGCCAGCCACCAGAAGATGCGCGCAGCGTTCTGCGTGGCAATCGGGAACGGCGCCGGCATCTGCAGCGGCACGCCTTCGAAGCGCGCCGAGCGCTGGAAGTCGTGCACCGAGTAGGGCCCCTTCAGCGGATAAGACACCGGCGACTTCAGCTCGGCCACCTGGAACGTGGCACCCAGCAGAAGCGCGTGGCGGCGCACGGTGCGATCGTGACGCGCCGCCAAGGCACCGACCCATTCGTTGGCGATGTACGAATAGGGCGACGAGAAGTCGAAATAGAAGTCCAGGGGGCTGCTCATCGGGCCACGATAGCGAGCAGCCGGCGCAGAGTCCAGCGGGTGGACCCTGGCGAATGCGCCGAGACCACCGCGCCGACCAATCAGGGCTCAGCGGCGCGGGTCGTCGTCGAGTTCGGCCCCGTCGTCACGCAGCGTTGCCTGCAACCGCGCGCTGTCGAAGCGCCCCTGAATGCGCAACGCTGCCGCCGTTCCTGCGGCCTGCCCCATCACGAAGCAGCCGCCACTGGCCCGCGCCGCCGACTGACCCAGGTGTTCCATGCCGGCGCAGCGCCCGGCCACCAACAGATTTTCAACATCGGGCGGCACCAGCATGCGCCAGGGCAGTTGGTTGTAGGCATTGGCGGGGTCGCGCGGAAAGCGCCATTCGATGTGGCCCGGCACGTGCATCTCCACCGGCCAGGCATTCAGGCCGATGGTGTCGTCGAAGCGCGCGCCCGAGAGCACGTCGTCGCCCGTCAACTGGTAGGCCGCCGCCACGCGGCGCGATTCGCGGATGCCGACCTGGGCTGCGATCTCAGAGATCTCGGCCTGCTCGAAGCCCGGCACCTCGGCGCGCAGGAAGCGCATGTATTCGACGATCTGGCGCCGGCCTTCGACTTCGGCCGCGCTCAGTTGCACCGCGTCGGTGGCGTCGACCGCATGGCCCTCTGCGTTGCGCAGTTGGGTGACGTTGGCGCGCCATTCGGAGGGGTTGCGCTGCGGGCGCAGGATCGCGCCACGGCGCGGGAAGTCGTAGCGGGTGGCCGCTGATTCCATCAGCGCGTCGATCGCTTTGAATTCGCCGATCGCAGCCTGCGCGCGTTCGGCGTCGACACGGCCGATGCGAAACATGGTGCTGGGATACAACGCGCTGCCGGCGCCGTCGCCGAGTTCGTACGGCACGCCCGCGAAGTGCGCCAGGTCGGCGTCGCCGGAGCAGTCGATGAACTGCTGTGCGCGCACCGCGCGTCGGCCTGATCGGGTCTCGATCAGCAGCGCCGTGATCGTCTCTGCTTCGCGCAGCACGCCCACCGCCACGGCGTGGAACAGGATCTGCACACCCTGCGCCAGCAGCCAGGCATCGGCCGCGCACTTGTAGGCCGCGACGTCATAAGAGCGCACGCGGATGCGGCTCTGCAGCCCGTCCTGCGGCGCGTTCAAACCGCCGAGCCGGTCGATGCGCTCGAGCAGCTCGTCGGTTACGCCCCGCACCAGTCGCTGCATCTCGCCGCCGCGCTGTCCGTACAAGCCGGCGAAGTTGGTGACACCGCCGGCTGTGCCCATGCCGCCGAGAAAGCCGTAGCGCTCGATCAACAAGGTGCGCGCGCCGTGCCGCGACGCGCTGACCGCCGCCGCCATGCCGGCCGGGCCGCCGCCCAGCACCACCACGTCGAACTCGCCGAAGACCGGCGTGCTGCGTGGGGGCTCGTGGACTTCAGCAGACGCCACTACTGGATCGTGATGTGCTGCGACTGGATGATGCCGCCGAGCAGCGCGACTTCGCTCTTGACGCGTGCGCGCAGCACCTCGGGCAGGCTGCCCTGGGCCTGCCAGCCTGCATTGAATAAACGCTGGCGGACCTCGCCCCCACGCACCAGCTTGGGCACCGTGGCGGCCAGCCGCGCCTGTGCCGCCTTGCTCAGGTTGGCCGGTCCGACCAGTGCCACCCAGACTTCCAGCGGTGGCATCTTTACGCCCAGGTCGGCGAGTGGCGCCACATCGGGCGCGAGCACACTGCGTCCGCCGGCCAGGCCCACCGCATGCAGCTTGCCTGCCTTGACCTGCGGCAGTGCGATGCCGGGCGGCATCAGCGCCATCTGGATCTGCCCCGAGATCAGCGCGCCCACCACCGCCGGGTTGCCGTTGTAGGGCACATGGACCGCAGCCATGCCGGGCACCCGACTCTGGATCAGTGCCATGCCCAGGTGGCCGACCGAACCGACCCCGACCGAGCCGTAGTTCCACTCGTTGCCGGCCTTCTGCGCGGCAGCGATGAAAGCCTTGCCTTCGGGCAAGTTGGCCGGAGTCACCAGCACCAGCGGGGCGGTCGCGATCAGCGACAACAGTGTGAAGTCAGTGCCCGGGTCGAAGGGCAGCTTGCTGTTGAGCAACTTCGATGTGGTGAGGTTGCCGTTGATGACGACGCCGAGCGTGTGATCGTCCGTCGCCTTGGCGACCTGGTCGGCGGCGAGGTTGCCCGAAGCACCGGGCTTGTTTTCGATGATCACTGGCTGGCCCAGTTCACGCGCCAGCGAATCGGCCAGCACGCGGGCCGCGATGTCGGGGGTGGAGCCACCGGGGAAGCCGACGATCAGCTTGACCGGCCGCGTGGGCCAGGCCGCGCTCTGCGCCAGCGCGGTGCTCGGCAGCGCGAAGCCGAGGGTCGACAAGGTGGTTGCCGTCAACGTGGCAGCCAGTAAACGGCGGCGAAAGTTCATGCGGAGTCTCCGGGTCTTCTGGATCGGCGGGTCGAGGATCGGAACCCGGCCCGAAGTATCGCCGCCGTGCAACACCAAACCCACGGCGGCTATCGGTTCAGCAGCGCCTGGATCTTCAAGAGCGTCGCCCAGTTGCGGCTGGTGCACGCTACCCGCAAGCGGTTCAGCGCCAGCGCGGCTTTGCTCTGCAGGATGCCGTCCGGGCACCACAAGTAGAGCGCGTGCTCGGACATCAGCTGCGCGCCGGCGCCCCACTCACCGTCGACGATCGGACGCAGGGCCGCCAGCGAAGCGGCATCTGCCGTCAGCACCACCAAGGTGCGCGACGGGTCGTCCACTTCGTCACCGAAGGGGTACGCCGCCACCACTGCGTCGATCTCCGGCGCCGACTTCAGGATCACCGCCGATGCCACGCCGAGTTGGGTTTGCACCGCTGTCTGAATCTGTTGGGCCCGCGTGGCCGGTGAACGTAGCAGGGCGTCGAACACCGCGTTGCCGCTGTTGAGCAGGGTCTGCACGTCACTGCAACCTTGCAATGCCAGCAGCGCCCGCAGATCGGCCATCGCGACGCGTTTCGCCTTGCCGACATTGATGCCGCGAAACAGCGCAACCCAACGCGTCATGGTCGAAGCGCTGTGCACGTCTGAACGCTGCTCAGGCCGCTGGCGAACGCTGCAGGATCGCCTTCATGTCGCTAAAACCCACCGGCGCCGACGTGTGCTCGTGGACGATGCGCCAGGACTCGCCATGACTTGCCGCCTGGCGCTGAATCACCCAGCTCAACCGGTTGTCCATCGCATGCGCTTCAACGCCGTCGCTGCCATGCGCTGAATAGCGGACGAAAGCGCTGACCGTGCGCACATCACCGCCGCCGAAACTGCGCACGTCACTGAACGTCACATCGGCGTTGCCGACGCCCAACGATCCGAACCAGATTCCGACCATGCACCGCCAGGCGACAGCGCCTTCATAAGACCAGGCGTTCCAGGCGTCGAAGATGCGCACGTCTTCGGCATACAGCGCCATCAGCGCTTCGACATCCTTGGCACGCACCGCGGCGGCATAGCGTTGCAGCAGCGATTCAGCAGGTGCAGTCATCACATCAAAGCTTCGGATTCAAGGATTCGATCATGCCAGCGCCGGCCGCAGCCGGGTAGAGCCGGCGCAGCACGGCCGCCCCGGCTGTTTGGAAGAACGCCTGCAATGGCGCTTGCAGGTCGACTGCGGCATTGGGCGGCAGTGCGGCCGGCCCTGACTTGCCGCCATGCCGCCGCCAGATGGCCTGCAGCGCTTCTTGCTGCGGTCCCAGCACCTCGGCCACCACCGCACGCCAATGGGCCGGCGCTTCCCCCCGGCTCCAGTCGCCACGGCCGCGGCCGAAGTGGGCGACAGCCAGGTAGCGCAAGAGCGCCGATTCGACGGCCGCGTTCAACGCCGCTTCGCTCCACGCCACGAAGGCGACCCCGCTGCCGCGCACCACGTTGATGCCTCGCGCCACACCGGCTGCGCCCAAGGCGCCGATCAAGGCGCCGGCCAGCATGCCGCCGCCGAGCGTCAAACCGCCGCTGACGACATCAGCTTTCAACCCTGCCAGCGCGCCGGTGACCGCGCCGCCCCAGACCGCCGCGCGGCCTTCCGAAACCGGTGCGTGCGCTGTGAACTGCGAGGCCACGCGACTCAGGATTTCAGCTTCGGCCGCGCCCTGCAGGCCGTGCAGCTCCAGCA
>JALYUN010000085.1 GCA_030853725.1 Pseudomonadota bacterium
GCCCTTAACGGCGCCCTGCCCGGTCCCCGATTGGGCCAGCGCCAGACACAAGGAACTGGTGAAAAACAGGTCGGCCAGCACCATGCAGATCACCGGCCCGGCGGCCGCGGGGCCGAGCATCGCCGCCAGCAGCGGTACCCCCATGAAGCCGGTGTTCGGGAAGGCCGCCACCAGCGCCCCGAAGGCCGCATCTTGCAACCCGACCCGCGCGCTCAGCGAGACCGCCACTGCGAAGAACACCATCAACAACTGTGCGCACAGGTACACCGCCAGCAACGCCGGGTTCAGCAACTGGTAGACCGGCGTGTCGACGCCAAAGCGGAACAGCAAACACGGCAGGGCGAAATACAGCACGAAGCCGTTGAGCCCCGGGATGGCACTTTCGGGGAGCACATGGCGCCGGGCGGCCAGGTAGCCGCACAGCACCAGGGCAAAGAACGGAACGGTGACGGCGAGGATCGACTGCATCGGCGCGCAGTATCGCAATGGATGGCGGGGGCTTCGGTTGTGGCGCGCCCGGCAGCCATGTACATTCGGACAAATGTATGCGGCGGCCCCAGGGGCTATCGTGGCGCCACCCCACAGAAGGAGGATCGTGATGAAGTCCCAAACCCGTACGGTCCTGATCGTTGTCGTGCTGCTTGCGATCATTGCGGGCGTTTGGTACTACCGCGCCAGCAAAGACGCTGTGATGGTTCCACTGCCCACAGCGCAGCAGGCACCTCCTGCAGCCGCAGAGCCGGCCCCTGCGGCTTCCGGCGCCGTCACGGCGATGCCCGAGCCGGCGTCCGCTGCAGCACCGACCCTCGCAACGGCCGCAGTGCAACCCTTGCAGCCCGAGAACATCGACACCGCACTGGCCGAACTGATGGGTGGCACCGCCAGCCTGGCGCAGGTCCAGACCGACCAGTTCCCGCGCCGCCTGGCGGCCACTGTCGACAACCTGGGTCGCTCCTTCGCGCCGGCGGGAATGTGGCCCGTGACACCGACGCCGGGGCGCTTCAGCGCGGTCGACAGTGGCGGCTCCCTGGTGATTGCGCCCGACAATTACCAGCGCTACGACGCCTTCGTCGCGATGGTCGACAAGCTCGACGCCGCGCAGGCCGCGCAGTTCGTCGCGCGCATGCAGCCGCTGTTGCAGTCGGCTTACACCAACCTGGGTTATCCGAACAGCGACTTCCGCAAGCGCCTGGTCGCCGTGATCGACCAATTGCTCGCCACGCCGAAGGTACAACCGCCCGTGAAGCTGACGCTGGTCGAGGTCAAAGGCGAGATCCCGTCGACACGGCCATGGGTGCGCTACCGCTTCGCCGACCCGAAGCTCGAAGCCCTGAGCGCCGGCCAGAAAGTGTTGATCCGCATGGGCCCCGACCACGCGGCCAAGGTCGAAGCCAAGCTGCGGGCGATCCGCTCTGAACTGCTGAAGTGATCCGCCGCTGCGCCGTCAGACTGGATCAGGCACGATCCGCTTCGGCGGCTCTGCAAGCCCGTCCAGGCTGAGCCCGCGTTCACGCAGCAAGGCTTCCAGCGCAGGCTTCAGTTCGCCCAGGCGCTGGTCGATCGCTTCGCGCACCGTGTCCACGTAGACCTGGGTCTGACGTTCGATCTCGATGTTGAGGCGGTCCCCTTCGCGCTTGCTGCCGAAGGTGGTGGCGCGCAAGGTCTCAGGAATCAGCCAGACGTCGAAGTGCCCGCTGCCGTCGTGTTCGCGCTGCGCTTCCGCCACCGTCAGGCTGGCGCCGGCGACAGCGATGTATCCCTTCGCGAACACATAGCGCATCCACGGCGCCGGCAGCACGATCCGCAGACGGTGGTTGTTCTGCGGCTGCTCCAGAAGCACCAGTTCACCGGTGCAGTCGACATGCCCCGACAACGGGTGCCCGCCGATCTCGGCGCCATCACGCGCCGCGCGTTCGACGTTGACTGCGCTGCCCTCATTCAGCGAGCCCAGCGTACTCAGCGCCAAGCTTTGCTGCATGACATCGAAACGGGCGCCATCGGGTGCCTGCAGCGTGGTCACGGTCAGGCAGACACCGTCGACCGATACGCTGGCGCCAACGGCCAGCGACACCGGGCCGCCACAGAAGCCGGGCGCGAATTCGAGCGTGAAGCTGCGCAAGCCGGGCCGGTCTTGCAACGACCGGACCCGTGCCGTGCTTTGGACGATGCCGGTGAACATGGGCGCTGAGCTTAGCCGAGCAGAGGGCCGCCTGACAGGCCGCCTGCAGACCGCGGGCTGCGGCTACAGCGTCCGCTACCATCCGCCCGTCGCGCAGTCCGACGCGGCGCTCGATCGATATCGAACCCAGCGAACCCGGCCGGCCTGTGGCCCGCCCTGGTGTCCCGCTCACCGGACTTCGATCGCTCCCCTGTCCCGACCCCGACTCCCAGCGCATGGACCTTCTGCCGCCGACCCTGGCGAACTTCCTGCCCCAGGGCCTTCCGAAGCTGAACCTGCTGATCGCGTTCGGCATCCTGCTGGCCTTCGGCACGCTCGGCGGCATGCTGGCCGGGCGCGTGCGCTTCCTGCCCACCATCACCGGTTTCATGGGGCTCGGGCTCGTGATCGGCCCGAGCGGGCTCGGTATCCTGCAGCAGGACTCGCTGGACGGCGCGCGTACGCTGGTCGAGATCTCGCTCGGGCTGATCTTGTTCAAGCTGGGCACGGTGCTGCACCCCTGGGAAGTGCTGCGCAACCGCCGCCTGCTGATCACGAGCGCGGTCGAAAGCGCGCTGACCTTCGGCGCCATCGTCGCTCTGATGTTGTGGGTCGGGGCGGTGCCGGTGGTGGCGGTGATCGCGGGGGCGATCGCGGTGTCTTCTTCGCCCGCGGTGCTGATCCACGTGGCCGAAGAATTGCAAGCCCGCGGGCCGACGATGGAAACGGCACAAGCGCTGGTGGCGATGAACAACGTGCTGGCGTTCATCTTGTTTTCGTTCGCGTTGCCGGTGGCGCTGGCCAGCGCGAAGTTCGACCCCACCAGCGCCGTGTTGCTTCCGGCTTACCAGTTGCTGGGCGCGATGGCTGTGAGCTTCACGGTAGCCTTCATCGTCACTTGCATTGCGCGCCTGACGCGGCGCGACGAACAGCACTTCCGTTTCGCTTTGGTGGTGGGCGCGGTGATGATGGCGCTCGGTCTGGCGGTGGCGCTGAAGGTCTCCACGCTTTTCACTGCGCTCACGCTCGGCATGGCCAGCCGCTGGATGCAGGGCACGTCGCGACTGACGCGGGTGCATTTCGGCGGCGGCGGCGACGTGTTTTTCATCATTCTGTTCGTGTTTGCGGGAGCCAACCTGCACGTACAGGACTTGCTGACGTACTGGCCGATGGCGCTGTCCTACGTGGCCGCCCGCACCGTCGCCAAATGCATTTCGGTCTATGTCTGCGGCCGCGGCTTCGGCTACACCCACCGCCAGTCGCTCGGCGCCGGGCTGCTGCTGGTGCCGATGGCGGGGCTGGCGATCGGGCTGGTGCAAACCACCACCGGCCTGCTGCCCGAACTCGGCGCGCAGGTAGCGGCGGTGGTGCTGGCGGCGGTGGTGGTGTTCGAGACCATCGGTCCACCGCTGGCTAGCTTCGCGCTGCGCTATACCGGCGAGGCCGGGCGCGCGGTTCGGCGCAGGGCCGGCCCGCCCACCGCTGCTGCGGGAACCGACCCATCGAAGCCCACTGGCGCAGCGCCGGCTGCAGCGCTACCGATCGCGGTCGAGCCGGCCATGATCGAGGACGATGAAGAAGCAGACACGCTGCCGCCGACGATGGGCATCGAAGCCGGTGAAGGCAAGGCCGCGGCCTGAGACAGGAAAATGAGCATGAACATGAACATGGACCTGATTCGCGACGGCCTGAACTTCAAGGTGCTGACGCTCGGCACCTCGGTGGTGACGGTGGGCAGCCTGCTGATCGCGCTGCTGCTGCTGATCGGCATCTGGTGGTTCTCCGGCTTCCTGGAACGCAGCGTCAACCGCTTCGCCCACCAGGGCGGCACCGAGCCCTGGAAGCACGCCCGCATCGCCATGCTGAGCCGGCTGCTGCGCTACGGGGTGTGGCTGGTGGGCACGCTGGTGGCGCTGAACACGCTGGGCATCGACGTTTCCCAGATCGCGCTGCTCGGCAGCGCGCTGGCGGTGGGGCTCGGCTTCGGGCTGCAGAACATCGTCAGCAATTTCGTTTCGGGAATCATCATCCTGCTGGAACGCAGCATGAAGGAAGGCGATTTCGTCGAGCTGCAATCCGGGGCCCGTGGCAACGTGCGCGAAATCGCCATGCGCTACACCCGCATCACCAGCAACGACGCGCTCGACATCCTGGTGCCGAATTCCGAATTCATCAACGGCAAGGTCATCAACTGGACGCTCGACGACGCTTCGCGGCGCATGCACATCGCCTTCGGCGTGGCCTACGGCACGCCGAAGGAACTGGTGCGTGAAGCGGGCTTAGCAGCGGCCAAGCAAGTCGCCGGCGTGATCGAAAACGACATTCGGTATTCGCAAGTCTGGCTGGTGGCCTACGCCGACAGTACGGTGAACTATGAACTGGTGGTGTGGGCCGACCGCAGTCTGACGACGCGCCCCGGCGGCACGCACGCCAAGCTGATGTGGGCCCTGGACGACGAGCTGGCACGACGCAAAATCGAAGTCGCTATTCCGCAGCGCGACCTGCACATGCGCTCGGGCGTGCTCGAAGTCAATCTCTCGCGCCGCAGCCGGGACGCCGAAGCATCCGCAGATCCGCCGCCGAATCCGGCCCGCCCCGTCGACCCTGCCTGACTTTCCGGCGCACGCGCGTGCCCGCAGAACAGCACCCGGTCAACTGGGCCCAGCGCCGTGTCCAGCGCGGGCAGCAGTTCACTGCGTTGGCCGGCACTGCGCACGCGCCGTGCCGGCCGCGCCGGCTCCGAAGCTTGCGCTCGCTGCAGCGACAGCGGCAGCGCATGCACCAGCACGCCGCTGCCGTTGGAATGGCGCAGCAACCGGGCCGGTCTCACGGAACCACCGCGCAGCAAGGCGACATGCGCCGCGGGTGCGTCAGGCCCGCCAGCAACAGGCCTTTCGGGTCGCTGGCATCGGCACACAGAGACGGCACGGTGGTCTGCAGGCCTGTCATGTCGATGCCGTCGACGGCATCGCTGGAAACGTCCACGACCACCAGCCGGGCGCCGGCTTCGTCGAGCTCACGCGCCACGCGCGAGCCGACGCCGTCATACCCACAGATCAGACATAGAACGGTGTGCGCAGCCGGCGCAAGCCGCGTTCGGTGCGGGCTTCATGCACGACACGCTTCCACAGCGGGTCCTGCAGCATGGCGAACAACGCTCCGATGGCATACAGCCGGGCCACCACCGTGCCGTAGATCGCGCCAGTGGCCCACCAGCGCTGCATGTTGGTGAAGACATGCGGAATCTCCCCCAGCCCGAACGTCGTGCCCAGGAAGCTGGCGAAGTAGAAAGCATGCAGGAAGCTCATCGTCCACGGGCGGTCCTGCGGGTCCAGCCCCGGCATCAGCGTGAAGCCGAGCACCGCCCCCGGGGTAGACCGAGATCAGCACACCCAGCGGCAACCGCAAGCGGCGCAGCAACAGAAACACGCCATGGCTGGTGCAGGCCGCGCCGAACCGTGAAGACGGCGGCGACCAACTGCATATCGGCCACCAGGCTCGTTGTCAACATGCCGGAGCCCAGCGGCGAGTGGTCGCCGAACTTCATCACCGTGGCCAGCAAGCTGACCACCAATCCCTCGAACAATTCATAGACGTTGTGGTGCGCCATGTCGGCGAAGTCGCCGGCGATGAAGCCGACGTTCAAGGTCAGCGCCAAGACGATGACGATGACGAAGGCGAACAGAACGCGTTCGGTGCTCAGGAAAATCTCCTGACAGTCAGTGCCCAAGCCGTTCAGTGGCGACCGTACATGACCGTGTCACGGCCGGCGGCGCCAATGACGATGCGAGAACGACCGGGCCGCCGGCCGCGTTGCCAAATTGAATCGATACAAATATACTTTCGGCGATCGACCCGACCGGTGCGCAGCCGCTGTCGTCATGGCCGCCACATCCTTTGCGGCCAGATCGAATTTCACTCCCGAACCCATGGCCCAACCGAAGACTGCCCTTGTACCGGCGCTGCCGCAGCACGCGGCGCGTGTCGAGATTTCCTACGACGAAGCCGCAACCCGAGTGCTGCGGCAGTTCAGGCAGGTATTCAACTCGGTCAAGAAGCACTTTCAGCAGGTAGAAAAAAGCGCCGGGGTGGGTGGCGCGCAGGTCTGGGCTTTGAGCGTGATCGACGCCCGCCCTGGCATCGGCGTCAATGATCTGGCGCTGTCGATGGACGTGCGGCAACCCACCGCAAGCAACCTGGTGAAGTCGCTGGTCGACCAGAACCTGATCGAGGTTCGCAAAAGCGAACGCGACCGGCGCGCCGTGCAGCTGCACCTTCGGCCTGGTGGAAGCCGCGTGCTGCGGCGGGCTCCGGGACCCTTCGCCGGTGTGCTACCCGAAGCCCTGGCAGGGCTCAGTGCAGAGCGGCTCCATCGCCTTGAAATCGATCTGGGCGCATTGATCGCGGCGCTGGACCCGGACGCCAACAGCGCCGCCATTCCCCTCGGCCACCTGTGAGCGCCGGGGGGGGTCGAGCCTGCCACTCAGTTGGAGGGGTAGACCAGCTCAGCGAAGCGGTTGCGCGCCCAGGCCGACTCGTTTTCTCCGGCCTCTTGCGGCTTCTCTTCGCCCCAGCTGGTGGCGCGCAACTGCTGGTCTGGAACGCCCAGAATGTTGAGCGCGCGCTTGACGGCGTCGGCACGGCGCTGACCCAGCGCAAGGTTGTATTCGGCACTGCCGCGGTCGTCGGCATGGCCCTCGATACGAATCGACACCGACGGCTCGGCCACCAAGACCTTGGCGTGTTGCGCCAGCATGTCCTGGTAAGTCGGTTCGATCGAATAGTTGTCGAACTCGAAATACACGCTGCGCTGGCGCTGGCTGTTGGCGGCCAGCGCGGCGGCGGCGGCCGGCAAGCCTCCCACCGCGCCGCCCTGCGC
>JALYUN010000119.1 GCA_030853725.1 Pseudomonadota bacterium
CTGCTGGACCGCGTGCACGCCGCGCTGAGCCCCGACGAAGCACTCGCCGACACGCTGCGCGCGGTGGCCGAAGAACCCGCGGCACTGCTGCGCGAAGGCGGCGTGATTGCCACCGGGATCGACGCCGAACTCGACGAACTGCGAGACATCAACCAGAACGGCGACGCCTTTTTGCTCGACCTGGAAGCCCGTGAACGCAGCCGCACCGGCATCGCCAACTTGCGGGTGCAGTTCAACAAGGTGCACGGCTATTACATCGAGGTCACCAGTTCGGGCTTGTCGAAAGTGCCCGACGACTACCGCCGCCGCCAGACGCTGAAGAACGCCGAGCGCTACATCACGCCCGAACTGAAGACCTTCGAGGACAAGGCGCTGTCGGCCCAGGAACGCGCGCTGGCACGCGAAAAATGGTTGTATGAGCAACTGCTGGATGCCCTGCAGGTGCATCTGCCGGCGCTGCAAGCGCTGGCCCGGTCACTGGCCGCGCTGGACGCACTGGCGGCATTGGCCGAACGCGCCTTGACATTGAACTGGTGCCGCCCGAGCTTCGTGCCCTACCCCACGATCGAGATCGAATCCGGGCGCCATCCGGTGGTCGAAGCCCGGCTGGCCGAAACCGCCCTGCCCGGACAAACGCGCAGCTTCATCGCCAACCACTGCCGGCTCGACGCCAAGACCCGCATGGTGGTCATCACCGGGCCGAACATGGGCGGCAAGAGCACCTTCATGCGCCAGGTGGCGCTGATCGTGCTGTTGGCGTCGATCGGCTCCTATGTGCCGGCCACGGCCTGCCGGCTCGGCCCGATCGACGCCATCCACACCCGCATCGGCGCGGCCGACGACCTGGACAACGCGCAGAGCACCTTCATGGTCGAGATGACCGAAGCCGCGGCCATCGTCCATGGCGCCACCGAACACAGCCTCGTCCTGATGGATGAGATCGGCCGCGGCACCAGCACCTTCGACGGTCTGGCGCTGGCCGGCGCCATTGCGAGCCACCTGCACGACCGCAACCGGTCGTTCACCCTGTTCGCCACGCACTACTTCGAGCTGACCGAGTTCCCCGCGCGGCACGACCGTGCCGTCAACCTGCATGTGGGTGCAGTCGAGTCCGGCCATGACATCGTGTTCCTGCACCAGATCGAACCCGGCCCGGCCAGCCGCAGCTACGGCGTGCAGGTGGCACGGTTGGCGGGCATGCCGGCGCCGCTGGTGCGGCAAGCCCGGGCCGCGCTGGAAGCACTGGAATCGCGCGCTGCGGCCGGGCAGGCGCAGATCGATCTGTTCGCAGTGCCGCCGCCTGCGGCCCTGGCCGAACCGAGCCGCGTCGAGCAGGCACTGGCTGCGATCGAGCCTGATAGGCTGAGCCCTCGCGAGGCGCTCGAAGCGCTGTACCGGCTCAAGCAGCTGAACCCTGAAAACAATCCATGACCTATTGCGTCGGTATCCGCCTGAATGCCGGGCTCGTGTTCCTGTCCGACTCTCGAACCAACGCCGGCGTCGACGCCATCAGCACCTTTCGCAAGATGATGCTGTACGAGGTGCCGGGTGAGCGCTGCATAGTGCTGCTGTCGGCCGGCAACCTGGGCATCAGCCAGAGCGTGCGCGAGTTGCTGCAGGTACAGAAGATCCACGGCACGCCCGACCACGAAGACGCCGACCCGGCCGACGAACCCGAGCCGATGACGATCTGGAACGCCACCAGCATGTTCGACGCGGCCCGTGTGCTCGGCGCCACGCTGCGGCGGGTCTACGACGAAGACGGCCCTTCTCTGAAACGCGCCGGTGTCGATTTCAGCGCCAGCATGATCTTCGGCGGCCAGATCAAGGGCGAAGCGATGCGGCTTTTTCTGGTGTATTCCGCCGGCAACTTCATCGAAGCCACACGCGAAACTTGCTTCTTCCAGATCGGCGAAAGCAAGTACGGAAAACCGATCCTCGACCGCGTGCTGACGCCGAATTCGCGTCTGGACGAAGCCGCCAAATGCGCCCTCGTGTCGATGGACGACACCTTGAAGAGCAACCTCAGTGTCGGGCTGCCACTGGATCTGCTGGTGTATCGGGAAGGCAGCCTGCAGCTGGACGACCGCGTCTGCATGGACCAGCAGAACCCGTATTTCCGCATGATTCACGACACCTGGGGCCAACGTCTGCGTGAAGTTTTCGAAGGCATCGAAGACCCGCGCTGGGACGGCGGTGAAGCCGCCTTCCCGTTGCTGGTCGACAGCGAGCGCTTCGAGCCGATGCGCAAGATTACGAGCCCGAGCGAACGCATCGTCTGACCGCCGAAGGGGCGGGAACCACCGCACTCCACGTGCGGGTTCTCAAGTCCGGCCGAGCATGGCCGAAACAGCCGGTAGACCGCGATCGATCGATCGCAAGGCGCCCGCGGCGCCACCTATCCGCTGCCTGAACGCTGCCCTGCCTGCTGCCGAGAATCTCCCGCCCATGCGCATTGCCCAAGCCCTGGTTTTTTCCGATGCCGACTCCACCACCCTGTCCGAACTGAACGACACCGATCTAGACGCGTTGCCGTTCGGCGTCATCGGCTTCGGCGCGGACACCGTCGTGCACCGTTACAACGCCTTCGAATCGCGCCTGGCGGGCCTGTCTCCCGGGCGTGTGCTGGGCCATTCACTGTTCACCGTGGTGGCCCCGTGCATGAACAACTTCATGGTTGCGCAACGGTTCGAAGACGCCGCGGCGCAAGCAGTGGCGCTGAACGCCACGATGGACTATGTGTTGACGCTGCGAATGCGCCCTGTCAAGGTCCGCCTGCGCTTGCTGGCCACGCCGGGTGAGGCCCTGCGCTATGTGCTGGTCGAGCGCAACCTGTGAGCGGCGATACCACGGCATGCTCTATAGAGGACGAATACGAGGCGCTGATCCAGTTCCTGTACATGGCGCCCGTCGGACTCATGCAGACCCGGCTCGACGGCGAGATCCTGATGGTCAACCCGCTGTGCGCCCAATTGTTGCTGCCCTTGTCGAGCGAGGCGCAATTGAGCAACTTGTTCGAAGCACTGGCAGGGATCGCACCCGACCTTCGCCAGCGGGTGCAGAGCTTCGAGCCCGCGCAAGGCTCGATCTGTGACGCGCTGCAGCTGCCGGTGCAAGTGCCGCAGCCCGGACGCCAGCAAGCGCTGGTGCTGTCGCTGACCCTGCTCAAGCTCGACAGCGAGCGCTTGATGGCGGTGCTCTGCGACGTGACGCAGTCGGTGCAGCGTGAACGCGAGCTGCGCCGCAGTCAGGCTTGGCTCAACAGCCTGGCCGCCGGGCTGACCGACTACGCCTTGGTGCCACTGGACGCGCAGGGTTGCGTCGACGAGTGGAACCCTTCGATCGGCCGTGTCACGGGCTACAGCGCGGAGCAGACGCTGAACCGCAGCATGCAGATGTTCTTTCCGCAGGACTGCATTTCTGAAGCGCGGATGCAAGACCGGCTGCACGAAGCCGACGGCAACGGCTGGAGCATGGACGAAGGCTGGCGGGTGCGGGCCGACGGCAGCCGCTTCTGGGGCAGTTGCTTGATCGCGCCGCTGCAGGCACCCGAACCGTCGATCGGTGGCTACTCAGCGCCGGCCGAGCGCGCCTACAGCCTGATCATTCAGGACATCTCAGAGCGCCGCGGGGCCACCGAAGCGCTGCGCCAGTCGGTGGCCTGCGACCACTTGACGGGGCTGGCCAACCGGCGCGCGTTCTTCGAAGCGGCTGAACTGGAAGTGCTGCGCTGGCAGCGCGCACCGCGCCCGCTGTCGCTGCTGATGTTGGACGCCGACCACTTCAAACGCATCAACGACCAACTCGGCCACGCTGCAGGTGACGCCGTGCTGAAGACGCTGGCCGGGCGCCTCGCGGCCAATTTCCGCGGCATGGATGTGGTGGGCCGTATCGGCGGCGAAGAGTTCGCCGTGCTGCTGCCCGGCACACCACTGGACCGCGCCCGCGCCGTGGCCGAACGCCTGTGTGCCAGCCTGACACAGGACCGGATCGCTTACGAAGGCGACGACATCGGCCTCACGGTGAGCGTGGGGGTGGCCACCATGGAGCCCGGCGTCGACGGCATCAATGCGCTGCTGGGCCGCGCCGACCTGGCGATGTATCAGGCCAAGGCCGCCGGCCGCAACCGCGTGGTCTGTTGGAGCCCTGCCATGGTCACGACGCCGATTGCCGATCAGCGGGAAGTGCAGGCGGGCTGACCCGGTACGCCGGCATGACCGAGGCAAGACCATTCGCAAGACATTCGCGAACGACACCCGCACAAAACACGCGCAGGAAACACGCGCAAGAAACCTGGCGACGACGATGCCCGACTCCCTATCTTTGAACAACGAAGCACTGGTGCAGTTTCTCTACCGCGCCCCGATCGGTTTGGTGCAGATCGAATCCAGTGGCGAAGTCGCGCTGATGAACCCGCGCTCGGCCCAGCTACTGATGCCGCTGGCGCCGCAAGCCGACCTGCACAACCTGTTCGACGTGTTGCAGTCGGTGGCACCGCAATTGCGCGGCCTGGCGGCTGCCGCCACGCAACCGGGTGACGTGGTCTGTGAAGGCCTGCGGCTGACGCTGCCCCCAGCGCCCGCCGCAGCCACCACCGGGGCGGAAGGCGATGAGAGTGAGCCGCTGACGATCGAGCTGAATCTGCTGCGGCTGGACGCCGATTCGCTGATGGCCAGCTTGAACGACGTCACGCTTGCGGTGCGCAATGAACAGCAGCGGCTCGTTACGCAACTGCGCGACGTGGCCCGCATCGACAGCCTGACACGGCTGCCCAACCGCGTCGTCGCCCTGGAACGCATTGCCTGTGCACTGGAGCGTGCCCGTTGCGACCCAGGCTATGAATTCGCAGTGCTCTACATGAACTGCGACCGCTTCACGAGCGTCAATCTGAACCTGGGCCAGCGCGCTGGCGACGCGCTGTTGCAGTTGATGGCTGCGCGCATCAACGGCACCGTGCGGCACCGTGATACAGCCAACCGCGACAGCAGCGAAGGCCGCATCGCGGCGCGGGTCGGTGGCGACGAATTCGTGCTGGTGTTGGAAGCGCTGCGCCATGCCGACGACGCCACCGGCATCGCGCAGCGACTGATCGACGCGCTGCAGCGGCCTTACGAGCTGGGCGCGCAATCGGTCCATGTGGGTGCCAGCATCGGCGTGGTCACGCGCGAACACGCTGGCGCCTCGGCCGACGCGGTGCTGCAGGACGCGAGCCTCGCCATGCGCGAAGCCAAGCGCGCCGGAGGGGCCCGGCTGTGCTTGTTCGAAGCGCCGATCAAGGAACGTGCGCAACAGCGCAGCACGGTCGAACGCGATCTGCGCCTGGCGTTGGCCACCGGACAGTTGTTCGTGGTGTATCAGCCGATCGTGCGGCTCCAGACACCAACCCCGGACGCGAATGCGAAACCAGAGGCGGATGCGACCGGCGCGCGACCGTGGGTCGAAGGCTTCGAGGCGCTGGTGCGCTGGCGCCACCCGGTGCGCGGCGTCGTGCCACCGACCGAGTTCATCGAAGTCGCCGAGCAGACCGGCCTGATCGGCAGTCTGGGTGAATTCGTGCTGACAGAAGCCTGCCGCCAGTTCGCACGTTGGCGCCACGACCTGGGGGTGCGTGCGCCGCAAACCTTGTCGGTCAACCTGTCGCGAGCCCAACTGCAGGACGTTGGCATCGTGCACCAGGTGCAACGTGCGCTGAACGCCAGCGCATTGGCGCCCCACCACCTGCAACTCGAAGTGACCGAGAGCATGGCAGCGCAGGACCTGCTCGTGCAAACCCGGCTGCATGCTTTGAAGGCGCTCGGTCTGACGCTGGCGCTGGACGACTTCGGCACCGGCTATTCGTCGCTGGCCTGTTTGCACCAGTTACCGATCGACGTGGTGAAGATCGACCGCTCTTTCGTGTGCCAGGCCGAGTCCAGCGCCCACCACCGGGTGCTGATCGAAGCCACGGTGCGGGTGGCGCGGAGCCTGCAGATGCAGACCGTGGCCGAAGGCATCGAGACCGCCGGGCAGGCCGCGATCCTGAGCGCGCTGGCCTGCGACAAGGGCCAGGGTTATTTCTATGCGCGGCCGATGCCGGCCGACGAAGTCGGACCTTGGCTGCGGGGCGCCGGGCCACAGACTCCGGCGCTGCCGACATCGCTGGCGCAACGATCGGTTGGCGTGGCGGCGGACCTACTGTCGACGGCCGCCTGAGCGGCGACTCGGGCCGCTAATGACGCCGCCCCTTCGGACATCTTCAAGACAGGGCCCCGTCAGTGGCGATGCGAGCGCTTCACGGTGGTCGGCACCCTATGAGAACGGATTCCGCACCGTCAGCGCTTCGATTCGCTGGCCATCTTGAAGGTCCTCGGTCAGTAATTGGGTACATCCCGCAGTGAGTGCCGAGGCCACGATCAGGGCGTCGTAGAAGCTGAACTTCCAGCGCTGCTGGAGGTCGATGGCGCGGTGGTACAACGCGGCCGTTGGCACCACCTGCATCAGCGGCAACAGGACCACGTCGAGATAGGCGCGCGCCCGCTCAGGGGACAACGGCACCGCGGCCTTGCGCAGCGCGACGTTCAGGCATTCCTGTACCACCTGAAAGCTGATGCAGGCGCTGTTCGCACCGAGCGCATCCCGCACCAGGGCGTCGGCAATCCGGTGTTTGCGTTTGTCGGTGCTGTCGAGCTGGTAGATAAAGACATTGGTGTCGAAGAACGACTCAACGCTCATTGCGCTCGGCCCGACTGAGTTGACGGCCGACCTTGACGCTGCCACGTACCACTGCCATGACCTCGTCGTAGCGCTGCAGACGCCCGCGTTCCTGCGCATAGCTGGACAGCCAGCGACGGAACTGCTCGTTGAGGGTGGTCTTCTCGGCCTGCGCCCTGTGACGCGCGGCTTCGATCAGCTTCGGGTCGGCACTCAGCGTAATGTTTTGCATGGCGCGGGCATCAGTCGCACTGATTTAGTGTACACGACGACCGTGTAAGAGCCTCGAAGTGTGGCGGCCTCGAAGTTGGTGTCCCCCGCTCAGACTGCCTCGAACCGCCCCAGCCGCACCGCCGTGCCCCCGGGTTTGAGGT
>JALYUN010000124.1 GCA_030853725.1 Pseudomonadota bacterium
CCGCCGCTACCCGACACCAGTCGCGCCACGCCACGCAGCGCACGAACCCGCCCGCCGGACCGATCGGCGGGTGCGGGGCAGCGCACCGTGACTTTGTATTCGCCGGGGCGCTTCATGGCGTAACGCACCGTGCCCAAGCCCTCACACGCATCCGACAGCCGGAGCGGCAGATGCGCCACCGCATACCAGTTGCCTGCGAAGCGCGTGGGGTCGACCGAAGTCATGGTGACGAGCGGCGGCGCCGCGCGGGATCCGAACAGGCGCGCCAGCAACGGCGCACCCATCGACACCAGCATGCGGGCCGCGCCCGGCGAGAGCCATTCGCGGACGCGCTCCGGCATCAGCGGCCAGCCCAGGCCGACCAGACTCGCCAGCGAGAACAGCGACGCACTGCCGATGGGTTCGTCGCGTTCGCCGCCTTGCGCGGCCGAACTGCCGGTGGCCAGACTCGGCCTGCGGCCCCGCCACAACCACAACAGCGCGCCGGCAGCCACTACCGCTCCGCCACCGAGGCCCATGGCCTTGCCCGCGTTGTGGAACAGGTTCGACGGCTTGAAGGCCACCCGGGCGCGCGATTGGAGCGAACGAAGCTCGAAGCGCAGTGCCAGGTCGCGCGCCACCACCCGCTGCTCGGCCAGCGCGATGCGGGTGTCGAGGTCGAGATCGGGGTCGTCGCGGCCTGGCAGGGTCGCCGCCAGGCGCGCCGCCAGGGCGGCTGAATCGGTGCCCGCGTCGGTGGCTGTACTCATGGTCTGCGACCCTCATCGGCAGGCGCCTGCGACGCCGTGGGCGATGCCGGTGCAACCGGCGTTTCGGTTTCGTCGTACCGGTCTGCGGCGACCGGAGTTTGTGCAAATGCATCGGGCGCAGCGTCCGGCAGCGGGGCCACGATCAAGTGCCGACGAAACGCTGCCAGCAGCAAACGCGGCACGCGGGAACGAATGTGCGCCACCGCCCACCACAAGGCGAGCCCGTTGATGGCAATCGCCACCAGCAGCGCGCCCCACCGCGGCAGGCCCACCATCACCAGCGCCAGAAGCACGCCGGCCCAGATCAGCAACCAGGCCGTGACGCCCAGAATCGCCACCACGACGATCAAGCCGACGATCTGGCCCAAAGCGAGCCCTGCACGCTGAATGTCGAGCGAGAGCAACTCGACCCGGTCGCTGACCAGCTTGGGCAACTCCCGCAACAGCGACAGCAGCACCTGCATGATCTGCAACGGTGAGTCGGGCTGTTGCGGCGCTGCCGCGGCATCTGCTGCCGGATTTGCGCCAGGGTTTGCGGCGGACGCGTCCGCTTCTGAAAAAGCCACTGGCAAAACTAGCGGGTCAGGCGTGCGATCAGCACACCGAGCGCCACGGCGGCAGCCACCGCAGCCAACGGATTGTCACGCACCGTGCTGCGCAAGCTGTCGGCCCACTCATCACCAACCTCGCGTGCCTGGTCTGCACGCGAGCGCATCGACACGTTGGCCGAATCGACCGTGTCTTCCAACCGGTAGACGTGCGGCGCAGCGGTGTCGGCCAAGCGGTCGATGGCTTCGTGCGCACCTTTCACCACGCGGCTCAGGATGTCTTGCCCTTCTGCGCGACGCGCTGCACGTTCGATCGCTGATGCATCGGCTGCAGCCTGGGCTTCGGCGCTGCGTTCGGCGGCAGAGGCCTCTTTCTCGACGTCGGCTCCGATTGCCGCTGCAGCATGGGCACCCATTGCTGCACCCATGCCAGCGCCGGAGCCGTGTGTGCCGGTCGAGCCCGCTGACGGGAACGAATTTTCAGTGGTGGTGTTCATGGATTTCCTTTGGGTTGAAAACGGAAGGCCGGCCCGCTTGCGAGCGTCCTGACGCCGCCTTGGCTGCCGACATCGGCCGCCAACCGGGCGAATAAAGATGCGTGCATGGTAGCGGTGCCGTCTACTTTGCGCGAATTGGCACTGGCATGCAAAGGCTTCAGAACGCCCCCGACGCTGCGCGGCATCGGCAGCACGATGGCGGTGATGTGGTCCGAGCACACCGGCGTTTCGCGGCACGGACTGGTTTGGTTTCGCCGACGGTAGCGTCAACATGGTCCTGGCGTTGCTGCATGGCACGTCGCTCCTGCACGGCCGGATCGGTCTTCGCCATGGGCAGGCACCTTCGGTGTTGAGCGGCCGGTGGTCGGAATGGCCCCGGTGACTGCGGGCACGCAGCACATGGCGTGCCTGCCATCGCCTACGGGCTCTGTAAGATCATCGTACCCATGAGCGCCGATCAAGCCCCCAGCCTTGCCACCGAACCTGCGCTCGACGCAGAAGTCGAAGAAATCCTCGCGGTTTTCGCGCAGGAAGCGCGTATCGAGCGCAACGCCCTTCGGATGGACGCTCGAGCCGACGAACTCGGCGCCAACTCGCTCGACCTGGCTTTGGCGATCTTCGAGCTGGAAGCCCGCTTCGGGGTGACGCTGCCCGAGCCAGCGCCCGGCGATCCGATGCCGACAGTGGGTGAAATGGTGCAGCAGGTACTGGACGCGCAGCGCGCCCAGCGATCCGCGCACGATCAGCCTGGCGCGGGTCTGCCCGCCACGCCGACCGCCCATCCGAGCGGCGCCTGAACGGCGTCCGCCATGCACAGCCCGCGGCGCGTCGCGATCACCGGCCTGGGCGCGTTGGCAGCCCCAGGCAACAACGTGCCCAGTCTGTGGCGCGCCATCGTTGCCGGCAACAGCGGCATTGAACGCGTCGATACGAAGCGCTATTCGTTGGCGCGCGTGCATGGCTTCGACCCGGACGCGCACTTCGCCAAGCGCGAACTGGCAATGCTCGACCGGGTCACTCAATTGAGTCTGGTGGCGGCGCGCGAAGCCTTGGGTAGCGGTGCGTTCGGCGCGCACATGTCGCCCACTGCCGCGGCTTCCGGGCTCGACCCGGTCCGTTGCGGCTGCATCTACGCGGCCGGGCTCGGCCACCACACACTGGACGACAGCTACCAGGCTTTCTATGGCAACCACGCCGAGCGACTGCATCCGTTTCTGGTGCCGCGTGGCATGCCGAGCGCCCCGGCCAGCCAGCTGTCGATGGCTTTCGGTCTGCAGGGGCCGACCTTCGCCACCGCTTCGGCCTGCGCTTCGTCGGCCCATGCGCTGGGCATCGCTTTCCATTTCGTGCGCAGTGGGCTGCTGGACCTGGCCGTCAGCGGCGGCGCCGAGGCTTCGCTGGTACCCGGGATGTTGAAAGCCTGGGAAGGCCTGCACGTAATGACGAGCGACACCTGCCGGCCGTTTTCGGCCGACCGCTCCGGCCTGGTGCTGGGTGAAGGCGCGGCGGTGCTGGTACTGGAAGCCTGGGATGTCGCACTGCAGCGCGGCGTGCGCCCGCTGGCCGAGCTGATCGGCTTCGGCATGGGCGCCGACGCGGCCGACATCACCAAGCCCGACGCCGCAGGCGCGGCCCGGGCGATGCGGGCCGCACTGGCCGACGCCGAACTGGATCCTGCCGCCGTGGACTACGTGAACGCCCATGGCACCGGCACGCGGCTGAACGATGCCTGCGAATCGGCCGCGCTGCGGGACATCTACGGTGAGCGGTTGGCCGCGCTGCCGGTCTCTTCCAGCAAAGGTCAGATCGGTCATACCCTGAATGCCGCCGGTGCGCTCGAAGCTGTGATCACCACACTGGCGCTGCGTGAAGGGCAACTGCCGCCCACCGTGGGCCATCGCCAGGTCGACCCCGACTGCGTGCCCGACTGCGTGCCGAACCAGACGCGCGCACAACCCGTTCAGGTGGCAATGAGCAATTCCTTCGCTTTCGGTGGTCTCAACGCCGTGCTGTTGTTGCGGGCCGTCCAGTGACGGCGGCTTGGCTCAACGCGGTGGGCACGGCCACGCCACCGCATGACGTGCATGCGCCGTTCGTGGCCTATGCGCGCACGTTGTTGCAGTCACCGCGCGAGCAGACTCTGTTCGACCGCATGGCCGAACGCAGTGGCATCGCGCACCGCTACTCGGTGCTACAGCCGGGGCGGCTCGAAGCCGGCGAGGTCGACGCCGAAGGCTTCTACCGCCCCGGCGCCTTCCCCGGTACCGCCGCGCGCATGCAGCGCTATGTGCAGGAAGCGTTGCCGCTGGCACTGCGGGCGGTGGGCGCGTTGGCACCCGACGAGTCCACCACACGCTCGCTGCTGCAGGGCGTGACCCACCTGGTGGTGGCGTCGTGCACCGGCTTTGTCGCACCGGGTCTGGACGTGCAGTTGCAGGACGCGCTGGCGCTGGCACCTGATGTGCAGCGCACGATGATCGGCTTCATGGGGTGTGCTGCTGCGGTGCCCGCGCTGCGCGTGGCGGCGCACACGGTGCGAGCCGAGCCCGGCGCGCGCGTGCTGGTCGTCAACCTGGAGCTGTGCTCGCTGCACCTGCACGAAAGCCATTCGCTCGAATCGCTGCTGTCGTTTCTGTTGTTCGGCGACGCCGCCAGCGCCGCCATCGTCAGTGCCGCATCGCAGGGCGCCGAACTGCTGGACTTCCGTTCGATGTTGCTGCCGCAGAGCCGGCGGTTGATCACCTGGGACATCGGCGATCGGGGCTTCGAGATGCAACTGTCGGGGCTGGTGCCGGCGCGCATCGCGCAGGCGCTGGCTGCCGAGTGCGCTGCGCAGACGCACGAGCAGCTTGCCCATGATCAGCCTGCGGCGTCACCAGGGCTGCTGCGCGGCCTGGCGCCGGCGGCGGTCGACCTGTGGGCCGTGCATGCCGGTGGCCGCACCGTGCTCGACGCCGTGCAGAAGGGTCTGGCGCTGGACAAGGCCGCGCTGGCGACCTCACGCGGCGTGCTGAACGACATCGGTAATGTCTCATCGGTCACGGTCATGTGTGTCCTGCAGCGCATGCTGGCCGCGGCGGTTCCAGGCGCTGCCGGGTCACTGGGCATGGCGATGGCTTTCGGGCCCGGGCTCTCGGCCGAAACGCTGCGCTTTCGCATCGGCGCGGCAACTTAGGCCCCGCCGTGCGCGATCTGTCCCGACGCAGCCTGGAGTTCGAGCTGATGGACGGCGAAGGGCTCGGCGACCCGGCGCTGCAAGCCCGAGTTCTGCACGACCTGGCGCAGGTCAACCGCCTGACGCGCACCCACGCGCCGGTGTTGCAGTTCGTGCAGCACTGTCTGGCCCGCCGCCCTGCCACGGCGCCGCCGCTGGTGGTGCTGGACGTGGGCTGTGGGCAAGGCGATCTGCTGCGCGCCATTCACCGGCGCGCCCAAGATCAGGGCCATGCCGTGCGCCTGATCGGGCTCGACCTGCATCCCGACAGCATTGCCGCTGCGCGCGCCGCCACCCCCCCCGGCCTGCCGATCGACTACGTCTGCGCCGACGTGTTGGACTACCAACCCACCACGCTCGACTGCATCGTCAACTCGCAACTCGCTCACCATCTGGACGACGAATCGTTGCAGTCGTTGCTGCGCTGGATGCAGCAACACGCCGCCGTGGGCTGGTGCGTGGCCGACCTGCGGCGCCACTGGTTGCCCTATCTGGGATTTCGCTGGCTGGCGCGGGCGGCACGCTGGCACCGGGTGGTCAGGCTCGACGGCACGCTGTCGATCGCGCGGTCGCGTACCGCAACCGAATGGCAGTTGCTGTTGCAGCGCGCCGGCGTGCAGGCCGGGATCGCCCACCGCTGGCCCTATCGCTTGACGGTGCAAGCGCTGCGCGTCGCGGACGGTCCTGCAGACGCTCAGACAAGCGGCAGTGCCGATGATTGAGCCGCGCGTGATCGTCGGCGCCGGGCTTGCGGGCAGCGCGGCGGCGTTGCTGCTGGCACGGGCCGGCCAGCCGCCGTTGCTGCTGGAGCGCACTGCTTCGGTCCGGCCGCGCTTGTGCGGTGAGTTCGTCAGTGCCGAAGCCACACAAATCTTGTTGCAGCTTGGGGTGGACGTGCTGGCGCTGGGCGGCCGGCCGACGCGCCGCTTGCGCCTGGCCAGCGGCCGCGACCTGATCGAAGCCGAGCTGCCTTTCACAGCTGTAGGCCTGACCCGCCACGCGCTCGATGGCGCGCTGCAGCAGCAAGCCGCCAGCGCAGGCGCCCGCTTGCTGCGGGGCCATCGCGTTGCCGTGCAACGTGTAGCAACCACCACCGAGCCTTTCGAGTTGGCGCTGTCCGAGGGCCGCAACCTGCACTGCGCGACGCTGCTGCTGGCCACCGGCAAAACCGACCTCGCACCGCTGGCCCGGCGCCCGCAGCGCCCGCCCGAGCCGCTGGTCGGCTTGCGCCTGCACCTGCGCCTGGCACCCACGCAAGCGCGCGCAATCGAGGGCCACGTAGAGGTGCTGCTGACAGCCGATGGCTATGCTGGTCTGCAACCGGTGGAGGGCGACAAAGTCAACCTGTGTCTGCTGCTGCAGCGCGAGTCGGCCGGCGCACGACCCGAAGCACTGCTGCAGATGCTGCGCTCACAGAGCCCGTTGCTGGCGGAACGGCTCGAAGGCGCGGTAACGCTGCCCGAAGCGCCGGAAATGATCTACCGCGTACCTTATGGTTACCTTCACCGCGCCCATGCCAGCGACCCGCCGGGGCTGTGGCGTCTGGGGGATCAGGCAGCGGTGATTCCTTCGTTCACCGGTGACGGCATGGCCATTGCGCTGCACAGTGCCACGCTGGCCGTAGCGATGCTGCTGGAAGGGACGACCGCCGCGCGCTACCACCGCCAGCTGCACGCCGACGTGGCAGCCCAGGTCGGCCGTGCGCTTTGGCTCTATCGGCTGGGGCGCCGGCCTTGGGGCCGGGGCCTGTTGCTGCGCCTGCTTCGAACGCGCCCGCAACTGTTGGGATTCATTGCGGCCATGACGAGAGTGCCGGCTTCCGCGCTGCGGCTATAGGCACGAAACTAACTACACTGCGGCAGCGTGAATATCTTCTGCCGCGCCATCCGCAAGCGCTGCGCGTTCGGACGCCGCTGCCTGGATCACGCGGTGCACCAGATACAGCTTGCGCACCGCCGGCCGAGACAGCACGAAGGGGTAGAAGTCGGCTAAGCCCATGCTGCGCGAAAGTTCGTTGAGCACCCCCGTCAGTTCCATCCAACTGTTGATCAGTTCGAGGAAATCAGACGCATCGCCACTGTCGGCGCTCGCACCGCCCTCGCTCAGCACATCGGGGCCGAAGCGCTCATAGCTGAGCTCGACATTGGCACCATCGACCGCAAAACTGCGCGCGGTATCCAGCGTGTCCACCAAGTGCAGGTAGTGGGCCCAGGTCTCTGCCCAATCCTCCCAAGGGTGGCTGCTGGCATAGGCGCTGACGAAGCGTTGACCCCAGTCGGCCGGAGCGCCATAGCTGTAGTGCGCAGCCAGCGCGGTGCCGTAGTCGATCCGCTCGTCGCCGAAGACGGTGCGCCAGGCGTCAATCCAGCCGTCGGCTGCTACCAGGCGCTGCCAATAATAGTGACCGGTCTCGTGGCGCAGGTGACCGATCAGCGTGCGGTAGGGCTCGCCGAGAGCGCTACGACGTTGTTCGCGCCAACTGTCGTCCGCTTCCTCGACGTCGATCGTGATCACACCATCAGCATGGCCGGTGATGATCGCGGGAGTTGTCGGGCCGGCGCGTAACAGATCGAACACCAAACCTCGGGCAGGGTCCTCGGCCACCCGCGAAAGCACGGGCAAACCCAAACCGATCAATGAAGAAACGATCCGGCGCTTGGCGAGTTCCACGCGTTGCCAGTAGACACCGTTGCCAGCGATCGACAGATCGGGCACCGTTCGGGTCAGGCGGCAGCACCGACACAAGATCTGAGGACCGGCCGCGACATCTCCAACGCTGACGAGCCAGTTGCAGCCCGCGGCGGTGTTCAGATTGCCACAACGAAAATAAGCAGGCCCTGCATTGCCGGCATGGGCCTCCCGCCATCGTGGCGCGCCATTCGACACGCCGCCTTCGGCGCCAACGTCGCCCAGCGCTGGCTCCAGCGGCAGCAGTTGCCCAGCGGCGCAGTCGTAGCCCAAGGGCGTATGACAGGCCAAGCAAGTGCTGTTGCGAAAGAACACAGGACGGCCGCACCGGCAGCTGAAAGCGCGGGCCGTAACAGGCGCAGCCGAGAGTGGCGCTACAGTGGATTTTCCCTCGTGATCGCCACCCGCCTGCTGCGCCGCCGCGCCGATCACCGCGCCGCCGTGGGAGGCAGGTCGAGCGTGGGCGTCCGACTGACAGATCTACTTCGGCACATCGACGACCTTCTTGTCGCCCATGCCGACTTCCTTGCCAGCCACCATCGATGCAGCCATCGCGAAGACCCGAGAAACAGCGTTGTCTGGACCGTCCCAAATCTCGACGTGCCGAGGCGAAACCTTGATCAAGGTCAGGTCCGGATCGTCAACGCCGCTGAACCATGGTCGCCCGGCGGGTGACCACAACTCTTTTTTGCGCGCCATGTCGTCGACCATCGACGCTTCTCCGGCGATCGACACATAGTTCGAATCGCCGTCGTCGACGAACGCCAAGTTGGCAGCCTTCGGGCCATGACCCAGCAGTGGCGTGGTGGTTTTGCGTGAGGCCATGAACCAGACAGCCCCACTTCGATCCATTTCCAGCGCTGTCATCGGCCGGCTGCACAGACCATTGGCGGGCTCGTCGAGCACCATCATCGCAACCCGCGCGCTGCCGAGTTTCTCGGCCATTGGCTTGAGCCGCGCGTCGTCCAGTTGGTGGATTTTCATGCTGCCCCTCAACGATCGTTGCTGCCCGTGAATGCGCGGGTGATGGCGTAGAGCACTGCGCCGGCGGCAGCAGCCATCAGCACCGATTTGATCGGGTCTTCACGCACATACCCCGCGGTGCGTTCGCGTGCATCGAGCGCCTTGCCACGCACCCGTTCGCCGTTTTCGCGCACCCAGCTCACGCTTTTCTCCGCGCCGCCAGCAACCTTGTCGACCGCCTTGTGTGCGATCTCACTACCTCGCTTGACGGCGTGGTCGATCTTCGGCGCGGCTTTATCCAGGGCGCGTTCGGCGGTACTGCTCAGGTTATCGGCCACGCGGTCGACCTGCTGGTGCGCGGTTTCTCTGTCTGCACGCATCTCGCGAACGGCAGTGCCGGCAACTTCATTGAGCTTGGGGTTGTTCATCGATCGTTCTCCTGGGGTGTGAATGCCGGTTCGCACCGGCGTTGAAACAATTTTGAGTGCAGCGGCACGGCACCTGCATCAGGCGGTGTGCGCCACGCTTGTGGGACGAAGTTCTGGCGCGTTGTGGGAACGCGCCTTCAAACCGGATGAACGACCGCCTGCACGCCGTCGCCGAGCCCTGCACAGTAGTCGATCAACTCTTCCAGATCGGTCGATTTGTCGAAGACTTTCTCGGCACCCAGCGCGAAGCACTTTTCTCGAATCTCGTCCGACGCGTAATTGGTCAGCACGATGCGCCGCGAGGTGGACCCGGCGTCGCGCAGGCGTCGCAGCACTCCGAGCCCGGATCCGGATCGCAAGAACAGGTCGATGATGACGAGGTCAATCTCAACGGGTGGCGCCAGCCTCCGTACCGCCGTGCCTTCGTCCCCCGCACTGCCGACCACGCTGACCGGTGATGTTTCTTCCAGCGCTTCGGACAGATTCTCCAAAATGACGGGACTGTCTTCGACGATGAACGTCCGCAGAGGTGCCGGGGACCCGGGCGCCGTCTCGTCGCGCTCGGAAAGAGGTGCGCCATCGGCTGGTGGTTCGTTGGCGCGGCTCATGGGATCGACTGCATAAGGCCAACCGCTTCAGCGGACCGTCTTGATCTGCAGCTGGTTGTCGACGCTGAAGACCCCGGCCCTT
>JALYUN010000127.1 GCA_030853725.1 Pseudomonadota bacterium
CATGTCGAAGCGGATCAGCTCGATGCCGAGGACGAAGGCCAGCTGCTTGGCGACCTCGGTCTTGCCGACGCCGGTGGGGCCGCTGAACAGGAAAGAGCCGATCGGCTTGTCTTCTTTGCCCAGACCCGAACGCGCCATCTTGATCGATGCGCTGAGCGCGTCGATCGCCGGGTCCTGCCCGAAGACAACGCTCTTCAGGTCGCGGTCGAGCGTGCGCAGCTTGCCGCGGTCGTCGCTGGAAACCGAAGCCGGCGGAATGCGCGCGATCTTGGCAACGATCTCTTCGACCTCGGTGCGGGTGATGGTCTTCTTGCGCTTGGCGGCGGGCAGAATGCGCTGCGCGGCGCCGGCTTCGTCGATCACGTCGATCGCCTTGTCGGGCAGGTGCCGATCGTTGATGAACTTGGCCGACAACTCGGCTGCCGCCTGCAACGCGCCCACGGCGTACTTGACGCTGTGATGTTCTTCGAAGCGGCTCTTCAGACCCTTCAGGATTTCAATGGTCTGCTCGACCGAAGGCTCCACCACGTCGATCTTCTGGAAACGCCGCGACAAGGCGGCGTCTTTTTCGAAGATGCCGCGGTATTCGGTGAAGGTGGTTGCGCCCAGGCACTTCATGGCGCCGTTGGACAGTGCGGGCTTGAGCAGGTTCGAAGCGTCCAGCGTGCCGCCGCTGGCCGCGCCAGCGCCGATCAGCGTGTGGATCTCGTCGATGAAAAGGATCGCATTCGGCTGATCTTTCAATTGCTTCAAGACACCTTTCAACCGCTGTTCGAAGTCGCCCCGGTATTTGGTGCCGGCCAGCAATGCGCCCATGTCGAGCGAGTAGACAGTGGCGTCAGCCAAAACTTCGGGCACGTCTTTCTCGGTGATGCGCCAGGCCAGACCCTCGGCGATGGCGGTCTTGCCGACCCCGGCTTCACCCACCAGCAACGGGTTGTTCTTGCGCCGGCGGCACAGCACCTGGATGACACGCTCGACTTCGTGTTCACGGCCGATCAGCGGGTCGATCTTGCCGGCCGTGGCCAGCTGGTTCAGGTTCTGCGTGAACTGCTCCAGCGGCGAACCTTTGGCGTCACCACCCGCTTCGTCCTTGTCCGACTCGGCGCCGCCAGGCCCTTCGTTGCCCTTGACGGGCTCGGGCGGGTCGGACTTTTTGATGCCATGCGCAATGAAGTTGACGACATCGAGCCGCGTGACGCCCTGCTGATGCAGATAGTAAACAGCGTGCGAGTCCTTCTCGCCGAAGATTGCCACCAGCACATTGGCGCCGGTGACTTCCTTCTTGCCGCTACCGGTGCTCTGTACATGCATGATGGCGCGCTGAATCACACGCTGGAACCCGAGCGTCGGTTGGGTATCGACTTCTTCGCTACCACCAACCGTAGGCGTGTTTTCCTTGATGAAGGTTGCCAGGCTCTTTCTCAGGTCTTCGATATTGGCCGCGCAGGCGCGCAGCACTTCGGCGGCCGAAGGGTTGTCCAGCAACGCCATCAGCAAATGCTCGACGGTGATGAACTCGTGGCGCTGCTGGCGAGCTTCAACGAACGCCATGTGCAGGCTGACTTCCAACTCTTGCGCAATCATGCGGTCTCCATAATGCATTGCAACGGGTGCCCGTCACGGCGTGCGGCCGTGAGCACCAGTTCGACCTTCGTTGCCGCCACGTCCTTGGTGTAGACACCGCAGACACCGCGACCTTCATGGTGAATCTTCAACATGATCAGCGTGGCCGTGTCCGGGTCACGCTGGAAATATTGCTGAAGCACCATGACCACGAATTCCATCGGGGTGTAATCGTCATTCAGCAACACCACTTGGTAGAGCTGCGGCGGTTTGGTTTTCTGTTCCTGACGTTCGGCAACCACAGCGCCGCTGCCACCACCCCGACGCCTGTCCGGACGGGTGTCGGGGGCTTTTGGAGCGATGACAGGCGCGCCGGCCGGTGGCGCTGCCGGCGGCGCGGGCGGGGGCTTTTCTTCGGGCATGAAACATTCTATCGAGGACGTTGTGTTCTACACGGGCAAGGGGACGAGTCCCCATCGCAAACGCATATTGCTCCTCATGCCAAGGCTTCAACCCTGGATCACCGCGGATTTTTGTCGGCTGATTGGCTCTGCCGGGGCTCGCCCAAATTTCCAACGGGTTGCGATGCCTTGACAGCCGTCTCGTCCGAAGCAGAAACTTTGCCGGCGCGACCTCCTGGAGTGCAACATGTTGCAGGGCACCGTGAAATGGTTCAATGACGCCAAAGGCTTCGGCTTTATAGAGCCTGAGGGCGGCGGCGACGACGTATTCGCCCATTTCTCGGCCGTGCAGATAGACGGTTTTCGGACTTTGACGCAAGGCGAACGTGTGAGCTACGAATTGGTACAGGGTCCGAAGGGGTCGTTGGCGCAAAACATCCGGCCGCTGTCGAGCCCAATGCCATCGGCCGTGCCCGCTCTGCCAGCGGCCCAGCGGGCCGAACCATGAGCGACGCCAGCAGAGCCGACGAAGCCGACGAACAAACCGACGCTGCCAAGAGCGATCAAGAAGAAGCCGACCGGGTCGAGCGCAACACCACGCCGCGCACTCCCGTCATCTACGAAACGGTGCGCCGTTCCGGCGAAGACGAAATGGCGCGGCCGCCGGTCTCGCTGTGGTGGTCGGGCCTGGCTGCAGGGCTCTCGATCAGCTTTTCGCTGTTTGCCGAAGCGGTGCTGCATTCCCACCTTCCAGCGGCGCCTTGGCGCGAACTGGTGGTGGCGCTGGGTTACCCGATCGGTTTCATGATCGTGATTCTCGGGCGCCAGCAACTGTTCACCGAGAACACCATCACGGTGGTGCTGCCGGTGATTGCCAAGTTCAACATCCTGCGGCTAGGCATCGCTGGGCGGCTGTGGGGCATCGTGCTCGTGGCCAACCTGTGCGGAACCTTGATCGCCGCCGTCTTCTGCACTTACACCCCCGTTCTCAGCAACGAAGTGCGCGCGAGCATGCTCGAGATCTCGAGGCACGCGGTCCTGCTGCCCTGGTTGGAAGTTCTGCTGCGGGGCATCACCGCCGGGTTCCTGATGGCAGCTCTGGTGTGGCTGATGCCCGCTGCCGGCGATTCGCACTTCAGCGTGGTCTTCGTCATCACCTACCTGATCGGGGTCGCGGGCACCGCGCACATCGTTGCCGGCAGCGCCGAGGCCTTCATGCTGATGCTCCACGGCGAACTGTCGGTGGCGTCCGTGGCGCTCGGCTTCGGAGTGCCGGCGCTGCTCGGAAACATCATCGGTGGCACCGCGCTGTTCGCAGTGATCGCTTATGCACAGGTGATGCACGAGATCGATCCGGAGCCGGCGGACTGATACGGCTGGGCCGTGAGCCGGGGCCCTGCCGCGGTACCGCGATCAACTCGCTGCGGGCTCAGCAAGCTTGGCCAATTCCATGACGTCATCTTCGGACATCTCGCCAGGCAACACTTGCGAAAGCCGCCCCTGCCGGTCGAAGACGCACGTCATCGGGATCATCGAACGCAGCCCGAGTTGCTGCCGCAGTGCCCCGCCGTCGAGCGTCACCTGAAACTGGTAGTGATTGGCCGCCATGTAGCGGCGCACCGCCTCTACGTCGCTCTTCACGGCAATGGCCACGATCCGAAGGCGGCTCTTCGCCGTGGCACGAGCCAGTTTGTCGACATGCGCGTTGTGACGCCTGCAAAACGGGCACCAAGAGGCCCAGAACACCACTACCGATGGCTGACCGCTCCAGGAGGCTGGCGCCCAGATGGCTCCGTCCAGTAGCCGGATGGTCGGCCATTGCGGCGCCTTGCCGACATCGGCTGCCGAAGCCGACTGCACCGCCAACAACAGCCCGGATCCGACCACCGCACCAGCCAGTAAACAGCTGCGCCGCGACAGCCCCGGCCGTGCACGAGTGGGATTGGTATTTACCAGCCGCTGCTTCATGGCGTTCAACTGTTTACTTTTCGTTCGGGGGAATCACATGTGCTCGATCATCACCTCGCCAAAGCCGGAGCACGACACCTGCGTGGCGCCTTCCATCAGGCGTGCCAGGTCGTGCGTCACACGCTTGCTCAGGATCGCAGCCTCCATCGCCGCGACGATTCGGTCGGCCGCTTCGACCCACCCCATGTGGCGCAGCATCATTTCGGCCGACAGAATTTCCGAACCCGGATTGACATAGTCCTTGCCGGCGTACTTCGGCTCGGGGCCGTGGGTGGCTTCGAACATCGCCACGGTGTCCCCGAAGTTGGCCCCAGGCGCCATGCCGCTCGCGCCGACTTGCGCCGCCAGCGCGTCGGACAGGTAGTCGCCGTTCAGGTTGAGCGTGGCAATGACTGAGAACTCCACCGGACGCAACACCATCTGCTGCAGAAAGGCGTCGGTGACCACGTCTTTAATGACGATGTCCTTGCCAGTCTTCGGGCTCTTCAGGCTGAACCACGGGCCGTCGTCGATCATCACCGCGCCGAATTCCTTTTGCGCCAGGCCGTAACCCCAGTCGCGAAACGCGCCTTCGGTGAACGTCATGATGTTGCCCTTGTGCACCAGCGTCACGCTGGGCTTGTCGTTGTCGATGGCGTAGCCGATGGCCTTGCGCACCAGTCGTTCGGTGCCTTCGCGGCTGACGGGTTTGACGCCGATGCCCGAAGTCTCCGGGAAGCGAATGGTGCTGGCCCCCATGTCGTCGATCAGGAAGCGGATCAGGCGGCGCGCCTTCTCGCTTTCGGCGGCGTATTCGATGCCCGCGTAGATGTCTTCGGAGTTCTCCCGGAAGATCACCATGCTGGTCTTCTCGGGTTCGCGCATCGGGCTGGGCACCCCGGGAAAGTGGCGGATCGGCCGCAGGCAGGCGTACAGGTCGAGCTCCTGTCGCAGCGTCACGTTCAACGAACGAATGCCGCCGCTCGCCGGCACGGCCAGCGGGCCCTTGATCGAGATCACGTACTCGCGCAACGCAGCCAGGGTTTCTGCCGGCAACCAATTGTCGGCACCGTAGAGGCGTGTGGCCTTGGCGCCGGCGTAAACCTCCATCCAATGGATTCGGCGGGCGCTGCCGTAGCATTTTTCGATCGCTGCATCCACCACCTTGCGCATCACCGGCGTGATGTCGACGCCGCTTCCGTCGCCTTCCATGAAAGCAATGATCGGCTGATCTGGAACGGCGATCGAGCCGTCGCGTCGGACGCTGATCTTCTGCCCGCCCGAAGGCACCTGGATGTGTGGAGACATGGGTCGTGAATTCGGCTGCGGCGCTGCGGGGTTGGGCGGCAAATTCTAGGTCAGGGGCGACGGTTGGCCGACAGGGCGTGAAGGTCAGCGCTGGCTTCGGGTCCAGCCGCGCAGCACCGCCAGGCGCATCCACGACCCGTGGCCCAGTGCCCAGCCGAAGGCACCCCCCAGCAACAGTTTCGCGGCCCGCGTGGCCAGCCGCTCGCAGCCTGCAGCATCGCCCTGGCGGCCGTCCAGCAGGCGCCGCAGCAACCACGGCCCGAACAGCAAGCCAGGCGCCGACACCACCGCGAACAGCGCCATCACGACCGCGGCACAAGGCGCGCTACACATGGCGGTGCGGTGCGGCAAACCGGCTTCCCCGAGAAGCGCTGCGCTCAGATTCAAGGCGGTTTGCATGGCTGCAAGCGGTTCAGAGCAAGCGCGCACAGTCGGCGCGGCGGGCATCGGCGTACCGATGACGGTCGAATACGGTTGCAATGTCGCAGAGGCAGGCGCTGCCCACCGATGTGACTTCGATCGCGTCTTCCGTCAGGCGCACAAGCCCCCGTTGCGCCATGGCCGCCAAGCGCGTCAGTTCCTCGCAGAACACCTCACGCGGGTCGACCAGATGGGCCGTGGCGATCGCTTCCAGGTCGACCCGGCCCTGGCACAGCAGCGCCATGATGACCGCGCGCCGCAGCAGATCGTCACGGGTGAGCGCCAAGCCCCGCGCGGTCGGCAACACGCCTTGGTGCAAGGCGTCGCGGTACTCGTCCAGTCTTCTGGCGTTCTGGCTGTACGTAGCGCCGAGGCAGCCGATGGCCGAAACCCCCAGACCGATCACATCATTCTCGGCACGAGCGGTGTAGCCGTGCAAGCTGCGTTGCAGTCGGCCCTGGCGCTTGGCGACGGCGAGCTCGTTACCGGGCAACGCGAAATGGTTCATACCGATTCCCACATAGCCGCAGCGCAGCAAGCTCGCGGCCGATTCGGCCAGCATGGTCGACCGGCTTGCCGCACCGGGCACAGCAGTACCGTCGATGCGGCGCTGGGCCTTGAAGCGCTGCGGCCTGTGGGCATAGCCGACGAGCGCGATCTGTGAAGGGCGCAGTGCTGCCAATCGGGAAACAGTGTCGGCGAACGTGGCTACTGTCTGGTGCGGCATGCCGTAGATCAGGTCGACGTGGACCGAAACGAAGGCGAGTTCGTGTGCTGCGCGCAACAGCGCGGCCACTCGATCGAAAGTTTGCGCCCGCCGCGCTGCGACCCGGGCCCGCGGGTTCGAATCCTGGACGCCGAAACCGACTCGGTTGAAACCGATCGCAGCCAGTTGTGCCAGGCGCGCCCGATCGATAGTGCGCGGGTCGACTTCGATTGCCAACGCGACACCCGGTTCGAAGCGGAAGGCCGCACGCAGCATCTGCAGCAACCGCTCGAGTTCCGCATCCCGCAGAAAGGTCGGCATACCGCCCCCCAGGTAAACGCTGGAAAGCGGCGTGCGGCTTCCCAGTACCGCTGTGTGAAGTTGAATTTCCTGCCGGAGCAAGTCGAGATATTCGGCGCCACGTTCGTGATTGCGCGTGACGACCTGGGTGCCGGCACAGTTGCTGCGCAACGATCCGCAGAACGGAAGGTGCACGTAAACCGATACCGGCGCGGTCCCTGCCAGGCCATCTGCACGCAAGCGCAGGGCCTGGGCGTACTGCGCCGCCCCGAATGCCTCGACGAAACGGTCCGGGCCAGGATAGGAGGTGTAGCAAGGCTCTGGTACTTCCGACAAGCGCGGGGTCCCGTTCAACTGCGGAATCGCCACGCGCGTGGCAGTAGCGTTCATTGCTGCACTGTGCCCAACTGCGCCCGGCGCGGCTTTGACCTCGCTCAACGAATGTGGCGGGACCGCCTTGCGCCGACCTCGGTCGGCACAGCTCAGGGCATCGGCGGGAACCTCGATAGGTAGGCAGCTCGACCTTGGACTGCGACAATATGGACTTACTCCACACGTTTGAACCCAATGCGATGGAGACCACCGAAACCACCCCGCTCGCGCAGCACCTGAAGACGGTGTGCTCGAACTGCAGTCTGCGCGAGCTCTGCCTGCCGGTCAGCATGTCTAGCGAGCAGATGGAGCGCCTGGATACCTTGGTGTCAGCGCGCCCGACGGTGATTCGCGGCGAGATTTTGTTCCAGGCCGGAGACAGCTTCAAGTCGCTCTATGCCGTACGCACCGGTTCGTTCAAGACCAGCGTCACCACCGAAGACGGGCGCGACCAGGTCACCGGCTTCCAGATGAGCGGTGAACTTCTGGGGCTGGACGGTATCGGCACCGACCGCCACACCTGCGACGCCAGGGCACTGGAAGATTCGGTGGTGTGCGTGATTCCCTTTGACTATCTGGAAGCCCTTTCGCGCGAACTGCTACCGCTGCAGCAACAGTTCCACCGCATCATGAGCCGCGAGATCGTGCGCGACCACGGCGTGATGCTGCTGCTGGGCAGCATGCGCGCCGAAGAACGCCTGGCTGCCTTTTTGCTGAACCTGATGCAACGCCTGCGCGCGCGCGGCTACTCGGAACGTTCTCTGGTGCTGCGCATGACCCGCGAAGAGATCGGCAGCTACCTGGGCCTGAAGCTGGAGACCGTCAGCCGCGCTTTTTCGAAGCTGCAGGACGACGGTGTGCTGCAGGTTCGCCAGCGCCAGATTGACGTGATGGATGCCGACGCGCTGAAAGCACTCGTCAACGGCAGCAGTTGCTGAGCTTGTCGAAGCGGTAGTCAGCGCTCGGAAGGCGCGCCGACCGGTCTTTCTTGATTGACGTGGCGCGCGCTGCGCCCCAGCACCCGTGCCAGCAGCCCACCGGCTATGCACAGCAGCCAGGACATCAGAAACGCGACCGAGTAAAGCGCATTCCGCGCACGCTCGGCGCTGCCACGACGACAGGCACAGACACCTTAGGCGCCTTCAGGATGGCTTCGATCATCTGCGGGCAAACTTCAACCGCAATAATCTAGGCCCGACTTGGCACCAGCGACATGATCTGCATCAAACCGACTTCAAAGCGTGCCGCCGCCGCGGTGCTTGCCACCTGCCTCTTGAACGTTCCGGGGCCGGCTGCCTGGGCGCAAAGCGCGGCGCAGGCGCCGTTGCGCACCGTGGAGCTGAGCGCCGGCATGCACCTGATCCATGCGGAGCTCGCGGCCTCGTCCGACCAGCAAGCCACCGGCATGATGTTCCGCACAGCCATGGGGGCTAACGAAGGCATGCTGTTCGTCAATCCCGACAGCTCGGTGCGTTGCTTCTGGATGCGCAACACGCTGCTGCCGCTGAGCATCGCGTTCATCGCCACCGATGGCAGCATCGTCAACCTGGCCGACATGGCGCCGCGCAGTGAAGACTCTCATTGCTCTTCGAAGCCTGTGCAATTCGCGCTGGAAATGCGCCAGGGTTGGTTCGACAAGCATGGCATCAAGGCCGGCATGAAACTGCGCGGTGCGCCCTTCGAGAAATAGTAAAGCGGCCCGGAGGCCGCTCTGTATTTCCATCGGGTCGAAAGGCGGGTCAGCCGAAATTCTTGGCCGCGAAGTCCCAGTTGACCAGCTTGTCCATGTAGGCGTCCAAGAACTTCGGGCGCGCGTTGCGGTAGTCGATGTAGTACGCGTGTTCCCACACGTCTACGGTCAACACGGCCTTGTCGCCGGTGGTCAGCGGCGTGCCTGCCGCGCCGGTGTTGACGATGTCCAGTGAGCCGTCGGCCTTCTTCACGAGCCAGGTCCAGCCTGAACCGAAATTACCGGCGGCCGACTTGACGAACGCTTCCTTGAAGTCGGCATACGAGCCCCACTTGCTCTTGACAGCCTCGGCCAGCTTGCCGCCCGGTTCACCGCCGCCATTCGGCTTCATGCAGTTCCAGAAAAAGGTGTGGTTCCAGATCTGGGCTGCATTGTTGTAGATGCCGCCCGAGGCCTTCTTGACGATTTCTTCGAGTTGCATCGAAGCAAACTCGGTGTCTTTCTGCAGCTTGTTCAGGTTGTCGACATACGCCTTGTGGTGTTTACCATGGTGGTACTCCAGCGTTTCCTTGCTGTAGTTCGGCGCCAGGGCATCGATCGGGTACGGCAGAGCGGGAAGTGTGTGTTCCATGGTGTTTTCCTTGGGTTGCGCGAAAAATTTTGCGGAAAATCATTGTAGGCAGGGGCTATTGCCGGGTCGGTGTCAGGCATTCGATCGACTGGATGTCGGCCAAGGCGCGCCCGTCCGACCAGACGGCTCGCACGGTCTGCCCCGGCCTGAGCGCCGCCGCTGACACCACGGGTCTGCCATCTTCGGCTTCGACCCAGGCATAGCCGCGTTGCAGAACGCGGTGCGGGTCGTGCGCGGCCAACCGGTCGGCGCCATGCGTCAGCCGGCGCTGTTGCTGCTGCAACTGCACGCCCATGGCGCGCAACAGGCGTTGGCCGCGCGGCAGCAACTCGTCGCCATGGTGTGCAAGCCGGTGCGCCAACGCCCGGTCCAGTCGCGTTGAAAGCCCTTGCAAAACTTGCTGCTGCCCTGAAAGCCCACGCGCCGGTTGGCCCAGGCGCAAGGCCAGTCGATCGATCCGCTGCGCCGCGTTCTGCAAACCGCGTTGCACACTCCCGCGCAACGCGGCCGCGCGCGCAGACAGCGCTGCCAAAGAATCGGCGCGGGCCGGCGCAGCGAGCTCGGCTGCGGCCGTCGGCGTGGCGGCGCGCACGTCGGCTGTGAGGTCACACAGGCTGACATCGGTTTCATGCCCGACGCCGCAAACCACCGGGATCGCGCACGCGGCCACGGCCTGCACCACCCGTTCGTCGTTGAAGGCCCACAGGTCCTCGAGCGCACCGCCACCGCGCACCAGCAGCAGCGTGTCGACTTCCGCGCGTTCACCCGCGAAGCGAAGCGCCGTGACCAACGCCGCCGGCGCGTCGGTGCCCTGGACCGGGCTCGGGTAGATCACCACCCTGACGTGGGGCGCCCGGCGCTGCAGGGTGCTCAGCACGTCGTGCAATGCAGCCGCTCCGAGCGAGGTCACGATGCCGATGGCGGCCGGAAAAACCGGCAGGGCTCGTTTGCGCGCGGTGTCGAACAGACCTTGCGCTTCGAGCCGGGCTCGGCGCCGCAAGAACTCTTCGTACAACGCACCGGCGCCCAGGCGCTGCAGTGATTCGACCACCAGCTGCAATTCGCCGCGCGCTTCGTAGAGGGTCAGGCGGCCACGCAGTTCGACTTGCTGCCCGTCGGTCGGCGCGAAATCCAGCAGAGCTGCGGCACGCCGGAACATCGCGCAACGCAGCAGCGCCGAAGCGCCTGCTGCATCTTTCAAAGCGAAGTAGCAGTGGCCACTGGCGGCGCGTGAGAAACCCGAGAGTTCGCCGCGCACCGCCACCGCCCCGAAGCGAGCGGCGAGCGCGTCGCCGGTTGCGAGCAGCAAAGCGCCCACGCTCCACACCAGGCTCGGTGTCTGCGCTCCAGCCCGCCACGGCTGCGGCGATGTGGGCTCAGTCATGCGCAAAGGCCCGGCCTGCCCAGCGCGGGAACTCCACAGGCGCGCAGCACAAGCCCCTCCAGCGCGTTGGGCCGGAACTCAACCCAGTGTCGAATCACAAGTGATTGATTTTGATCAGTAATTCGAAAATAACGGCACCTGCGCCGGCTGCGGTTTCCCTGACAGCGCGCTGAGACGGTTGCCACCGGTCGGGTTCTCCACAGTGTTGTCCACAGCTTGTGGTGACCGCAGGCACGGCACTGACGCGGGGTCGAGTCCGTAATTGACAAATGCAAGTGGACCGTTTGCAGGGTCGGCCATAATCGTGTGCTTCGGAGGCGTAGCGCCCCGCCATTTGTGGCCCGCAGCCGCATCCCACGCTTTGCTGTCGATCATACAAGCGGCCGGTTGGCCCATTTGGCCCCTGGTTCTTTGCTCGGTGGTGGCGCTGGCGGTGGTGATCGAGCGCTTGTGGCGGCTTCGCACTTCGGTAGTGGCGCCGCCTGCGCTGTTGGACGAAGTGATCGGCGTGACGCGCGCCAGCCTGCCGCCGGCCGATGTGGTGAATAAGCTGAACGAAAACTCGGTGCTGGGCGGCGTGTTGGCGGCAGGGCTGCGCAGTGTGATCGCCGAACCGCGCATCAGTGAGCCTGCGCTTCGCTTGTCGTTCGAGAATGCTGGCCGCGTGGCGGTGCATGACCTGGAGCGTTATCTGAATACCCTGGGCACGATCGCGGCCGCAGCGCCGCTGCTGGGCTTGTTCGGCACGGTCGTCGGCATGATAGAAATCTTCGGCTCGCAAGCACCCACCGGTGGCGCCAACCCGCAGGAATTGGCGCACGGCATTTCGGTTGCGCTTTACAACACCGCCTTCGGCTTGATGATTGCGGTGCCTTCGCTGATGTTTTATCGCTACTTCCGCGGTCGGGTCGACGAGTTCCAGTTGGCGATGGAAATGTCGGCCGAGCGCCTGGTGCCGCACCTGATGCGCTTCGTGGTGCGCAGCACCGACTAGCTGGCAGCGCGTCATGAAATTCAGCCGCCGCCGCATCGATGAACCAGAGATCAATCTGATCCCGTTCATCGACGTATTGCTGGTGGTGCTGATCTTCCTGATGCTGTCGACCACCTACTCCCGCTTCACCGAACTGCAGGTGACGCTGCCCTCGGCCGACGCCGAAAAGCTGAGAGACCGGCCGGCAGAGATCATCGTCTCGGTGTCAGCCGATGGTCGCTATGCGGTCGACCGCAAGCCGGTAGACGGCCGCAGCGTGGAACTGTTGACGCGCGAGATGGCGGGCGCCGCAGCGGGCCGGCCCGACACGGTGGTGATCGTCTCTGCCGATGCGCTGACCGCCCATCAGTCCGTGATCAACGTGCTGGACGCGGCTCGACGAGCGGGGTTGTCGCACCTGACATTCGCAGCCCAGACCGCAGCAGGCGCAGGCAAGCCGAGCGGCAGCGGCCGCTGATCGCGCCATGCGCAACCGGTCATCGGCCGGTCTTCGTGCTCGATGCGTCAACGTTTTGATGCGCAGTTGGTGGCAGGGACAACCCGGCGCGCTGGCCGCCGCGCTGCGCCCGTTCAGCGGTTTGTATGCGGCCGCGGCACGGCGCGAGCGTGAACGGCTGCTGTCGGAACAGGCCGAACGAGCTCCTGTGCCGGTAGTAGTGGTCGGCAACCTGGTGGTCGGCGGCGCTGGCAAGACACCGACCGTGATCGCTCTGGTGCAGGCATTCGAAGCCGCCGGTCACCATCCCGGTGTGGTGTCGCGCGGTTTCGGGCGCGCCACGCAGGTAGTGGCGCCCGTTCGAGCCGCCGACGACCCACGCCAGGTCGGTGACGAACCCTTGCTGATCGCGCGCCGAACCGGTGTACCGGTCTGGGTCGGGCGCGACCGGTTGGCCGCAGCGCGGGCGTTGTGCGCCACGCATCCTGGCGTAGATCTGCTCATCAGCGACGACGGCCTGCAGCACCATGCGCTGGCGCGCGAGGCCGAGCTGATCGTGTTCGACGATCGTGGCGCGGGCAACGGCCTGCTGCTGCCAGCGGGGCCCCTGCGCGAACCGCTGCCTGCCACATTGTCAGCACACCAGCGCGTGCTCTACACCGGTACCCGGGTCAGCACTGCACTGCCTGGCTCGATGGTCAGGCGTCAGGCCGGCCACGCGCAGTTGTTGACGGATTGGTGGGCCGGTGCCAGCGCGGCCGTACCGCTGGCTGCATTGCGTGGCCGCCGACTGTTGGCTGTCGCGGGCATGGCCGACCCTGCGAAGTTCTTCGACATGCTGGAGATCGCGGGCCTCTCAATCGACCGTTGGCCACTGCCCGACCATCATCCCTACACGGAACTACCGTGGCCCAGCGATGCCGAGGACGTCATCACCACCGAGAAAGACGCCGTCAAGCTGGCCGCGGATCGCCTGCCCGGCCTGCTGGCTCCAACGCTGCGTGTGTGGGTCGTGCCGCTAGACTTGAAGCTGCCCGCAGCACTGGTCACCGAATTGGCCGAGCTGCTGTTTCCGCCGCCTGCCGTTACCCCTTGCGCCACTGCCCCGGCGACCGCTCCGCTCCCTACCTGATCCGCCTGATGCCATGTCCCTAGACCACCGCCTCATCGCCCTGCTCGTTTGCCCGGTGTGCAAGGGCGCGCTCGTCATGCGCCGCGATCTGGACGAGGTCCCGCAGAGTCTGGTTTGCTTGGCCGACCGCCTCGCGTTCCCGATTCGCGACGGGATTCCGGTGATGCTGGAAGCCGAAGCCCAGGCGCTGGACCCGCAAACCGAAGCGAGATGAACTTCGCGGTGCTGGTGCCGGCGCGGATGGCGTCGACCCGCTTGCCCGATAAACCGCTGGCCGATATCGGTGGCTTGCCGATGATTGTGCGCGTGGCCCAACGCGCCGCCACCAGCGGGGCCCGCCTGGTGGTGGTGGCGGCCGACGACCTGCGCATCGTGCAGGCCTGTGAACGGCATCACGTGAAAGCCGTGTTGACCCGCACCGACCATGCCAGCGGCAGCGACCGGCTGGCGGAAGCATGTGCCGTTCTGGGGCTCGACGGCGACGACGTGGTCGTCAACGTCCAGGGTGACGAGCCGCTGATCGATGTCGAGCTGATCCAGCGCTGCGCCGCGCTGCTGGCCGAGCGCACCGATTGCGTCATGAGCACCGCGGCGCACCCGATCACCACGCTGGCCGAGTTCAGCAACCCCAACGTCGTGAAAGTCGTGCTCGACGCGGCCAGTCGGGCGCTCTATTTCAGCCGTGCACCGCTGCCCTGGTGGCGCGACGGCAGCAGCGCTTCGGCGCCCGCCCTGCCGACCCCGGCGCCACTGCGCCATGTCGGCCTCTACGCTTACCGCGCTGGATTCCTGCGCCGCTTCCCGGCGCTGGCGCCAGCGCCGTTGGAACGCATCGAGGCGCTGGAGCAGCTGCGCGTGCTGTGGCACGGCGAGCGGATCGCCGTGCATGTGGCGCAGAGCGCTTCTGAAGCCGGCGTCGACACTGCCGACGATCTGGCGCGCGTCAGGGCCGCTTTTGCCAACGGTGGGCCACGGAAAACCTGAGCTTGCGAGTCAAAGTCGCGTGATATTCTCGATTCGATAGCCGTTCGTGGCAGCGCGCCTTCGCGTCGGCTTCGACCGAACACATTTCATTCGAGGGTCCCGATGCGACTGATACTCCTGGGCGCCCCCGGCGCTGGCAAAGGCACGCAAGCCGCTTTCATCTGCAAGCGATTCGGCATACCGCAGATCTCGACCGGCGACATGCTGCGCAGCGCCGTCAAGGCCGGTACCGCACTCGGCGTCGCGGCCAAGAAAGTGATGGACGCCGGCGGGCTCGTCAGCGACGACATCATCATCGGGCTGGTAAAAGAGCGCATCACCGAGCCCGACTGCAAAGACGGCTTTCTGTTCGACGGCTTTCCGCGCACCATTCCGCAGGCCGACGCCATGAAGCACGCCGGCGTGCGGCTCGACGTGGTGCTCCAGATCGACGTGCCCCATGAAGCCATCATCCAGCGCATGAGCGGGCGCCGCGTGCACCCCGCTTCGGGTCGCAGCTATCACGTGCAGAAC
>JALYUN010000168.1 GCA_030853725.1 Pseudomonadota bacterium
ATCACGAACAGATAAACCATCAGATTCCACAAGATCACGCCCCAGAACGGCGGCGCAAGCAGGTTGATCTCTTGCCCGCTGCCGATCGCGTCGGCGGCGATGCCGGCGATCAGGCCGACGCCCACCGCAACCGCAACCGCAACCCAGACACCGCCCCACCGTCGGCGCGAAAGTGCCCTCTCGATCGCCGGATCGCGCGGCGCCAGCCGCTGCAAGGCATGGTCGGCGCGCGCCTGCAGAAACGCGGCCGGCGGCGTCTCGGCCGCTTCGGTTTCGCATGTCAGTCGCGTGGCCCAGGCGCGGTCATCGGGACTCCACAGCGGATCACCCGTCGATTCGCTGCCCGACTCGAAAGCGTGCACCAGCAACACGCGCCGCGCCACGCTTTCGTCGAAGCGCAGAACCTCCGCCGACCCACCAAGCAGCCGCCGCGGAACCGGCTCGGCCGGGCCGCTGGGGGCGCCCCCCTGGGGGGGAGCGCCGAAGGCGCTTCGGGGGGGGGTCACAAACTCCGCGCGATCAGGATCTTCTGCACCTCGGACGTGCCTTCGTAGATCTGGCACACCCGCACGTCGCGGTAGATGCGCTCCACCGGAAAGTCGTTCAGGTAGCCGTAACCGCCGAAGACCTGGATCGCGCTGCTGCAGACCGCTTCGGCCATTTCGCTGGCAAAGAGCTTGGCCATTGCCGCTTCCTTCAGGCACGGCCGCCCGGCGTCTTTGAGGCTGGCGGCATGCCAGATCAACTGCCGCGCGGCTTCGATCTGGGTCGCCATGTCGGTCAGCTTGAACTGCACCGCCTGGTGCTGAAAGATCGGCTGGCCAAAGCTGGTGCGCTGCTTGCTATAGACCAGCGCCGCTTCGAAAGCCGCACGCGCCATGCCGACCGCCTGGCTGGCAATGCCGATGCGCCCGCCTTCCAGACCCGACAACGCGATCTTCAGCCCCATGCCTTCGTCGGCCAGCCGGTACTCGGCGGGTATGCGGCAGTTCTCGAACACGATCTGCGCGGTGTCGCTGGCATGTTGACCGAGCTTGTCCTCGATGCGTGCCACGCTGTAGCCGGGGGTGTCGGTCGGCACGATGAAGGCACTGATGCCCTTCTTCCCCGCGGCCTTGTCGGTGACCGCCATGACGATCGCCACGTTGCCGTTCTTGCCGCTGGTGATGAACTGCTTCACGCCGTCGATCACATAGTCGTCGCCGTCGCGCCGCGCAGTGGTCTTCAGCCCGCCGGCTTCAGAGCCCACATGCGGCTCGGTCAGGCAAAACGCACCGAGCATTTCGCCGCGCGCCAGTGGCTTTAGAAAGCGTTCTTTGTGCGCGTCGTTGCCGTAGGCCATCAAGATCGAGCACACCGGGCAGTTGTTGACGCTCACGATGGTGCTGGTGGCTCCGTCACCGGCGCCGATCTCTTCCAGGATCAGCGCCAACGCCAGGTAGTCGAGCCCCGCGCCGCCCCATTCGTCGGGCACCGCCACGCCGTAGCAGCCGAGGCCGGCCAGTCCCTTCAGCGCGTCGGCGGGAAAGGTCGCAGCGCGATCCCAGGCCGCCGCATGCGGCGTCACTTCGGCCTGCACGAAGTTGCGAACGGCGTCCTGCACCGCCCGGTGGTCATCGGAGAGCAGCATCCGGCATGCGGACAAAGACCCGGCGCGGTGAGCCCGGGCTCACGCAAAGCTACCAGCCGATCTTCGACCCGTCGTGATTGAAGAAGCCGCCATTGTCGGCTGCCTTCAGGCCCGCCAGCGTGCCACGCAGGCCCGTGACGCTGTCGCTGACCTTCAAGTCGGCGCCGCTCCCGCCCATGTCGGTGCGGACCCACCCCGGGTGCAGCGCCACACAGATGGCACGGCCCGCGCAGGCATTCGACAAGTCCTTGACGACCGAATTGACCGCTGCTTTCGAAGCGCGATAAAGCCAACCATTGGCGCCGCTGCGCTCGCCGATCGAGCCCATGCGCGACGACACCACCGCCAGCCGCGCGCCAGTAGTCAGCCGTTCGAGCAGCCCCGGCAACAGCCGCATCGGGCCGTAGACGTTGGTGTGCATGACCGCGTCGAAGTCGGCCCGCGACGGCGCCTGGGGCTCGCTGGTGCGCGGCCCGTAGACGCCGGCGCAGAACACCACCGTGTCGAAAGTACCGTTGCCGCCGACGCTGTCGCCGTCGGCCGTGACATCCAGTGCCTGCGCTGCTGCACCCAGCGCGCGAATCGCCGCCAGACCGTGTTCGCCACGCGCCGTGCCCACGACCTCGGCGCCTTCGGCCCGATACTGGCGCACCAGTTCGAGCCCGATGCCACGCGAAGCGCCCACGATCAAAACTTTGTGCACCATCAATTTTTTCCTTAGCCCGCGGGCCTGACCAACAAGGTGCCACGGCCCACCACGCAAACGCGGCTGCCGCTGCGGGCTTCCCCGTCGAGGTGGCCGATGAAGCCGCCGCGGCGCTGGTTAGGCTCCACGGCGCTGACGCACCAGTGCAGCGTGATCTCCTGGTCGGCGAACACCGGCGCCTTGAAGGCGAAGTTGAAGTTCAGGCACAAGGTGTCGCGCGCCACGCCATTGGTCGGATCCGAGAAATGCGATGCCACGAGGCCCATCAACCGTGACGCCGTGTGCTGCCCGCTGGCGATGACTTCCCCGAAACGGGCGCGTTGCGCGGCAGCCAGGTCGTGGTGCAGCGGGTTGCGGTCTTCCGTCAACCGCGCGAAGGCCGCGATCTGCTCGCGGCTCAGGCACATGCTGGCGCTGACCGATTCGCCGACGCTGATCAACGGCGCGGGTGTGGCGGCCTGTAGCCGCGTCACGACGCCGTTGTCACTTGTGTTGATTGAGCCCAATGCCACCCTGTGTGTTTCCTCGTCCTTGCATACACCATCGCGGTGCGTGGCGGCGTTGTGCGCCGGGGATGCTCGCTGCCCACCACGTGTTGGCGGCATCGCTCCTGCTCGGCAGCAAGCGGCGTACCCGGTCGCCCAAAGCACCCGGCGCCGCCATCGCCTAAGCCAGCTCCAGCGCCATCGCCGTGGCTTCGCCGCCGCCGATGCACAGCGCCGCCACGCCGCGCTGCTTGCCCTGCTGGCGCAGCGCGCCGAGCAACGTGACGATGATGCGCGCGCCGCTGGCACCGATCGGGTGGCCGATCGCGCAGGCGCCGCCGTGCACGTTGACGATCTCGTGGCTCAAGTCGAAGTCCTGCATGGCCGCCATCGTCACCGCGGCGAAGGCTTCGTTGACTTCCCACAGGTCGACCTGTGCCGCCTTCCAGCCGGTTTTGGCCAGCAGTTTTCGGATCGCACCGGCCGGCGCGGTGGCGAACCACTCCGGCGCCTGCGCGTGAACCGCGTGCGCGGCAATGCGCGCCAGCGGCTTCAAGCCGTGTTCACGTGCGGTGCTTTCGCGCATCAGCACCAGCGCAGCGGCGCCGTCGGAGATGCTCGAAGCATTGGCCGCGGTGATGGTGCCGTCTTTCTTGAACGCCGGCTTCAATGACGGGATCTTGTCGAGCCGCGCCTTGAAAGGCTGCTCGTCGGCCTTCACCACGGTCTCGCCGCCCTTGGTCTTGACGGTGACCGGCGCCAGCTCCCAGTCGAAACTGCCGTCTTCGTTGGCCTGCTTGGCGCGGGTGGTGGAAGCGATGGCGAAAGCGTCCTGCGCTTCGCGCGTGAACCGGTATTTGTCGACACACTGCTCGGCGAACACGCCCATCGCCTTGCCACGCTCGTAGGCGTCTTCCAGGCCGTCCATCGCCATGTGGTCGAAGAGCTGCGCCGCACCGTAGCGCACACCCTTGCGCGCGAACATCAGGTGCGGCGCGTTGGTCATGCTTTCCATGCCCCCCGCCACCACCACGTTGGCGCTGCCGGCGGCCAGCATGTCGTGGCCGAACATCGCGGCGCGCATGCCGCTGCCACACATCTTCGACAGCGTGACAGCGCCGGCGCTGTCGGGCAAGCCCGCGGCGCGCATGGCTTGCCGCGCCGGCGCCTGGCCCTGGCCTGCCATCAGGCAGTTGCCGAGCAGCACCTCGTCGACCGCGTCGCCCGGCACGCCGGCGCGTTCCACCGCGGCGCGCACCGCCACCGCCCCCAGTTCCCAGGCCGCGAGGCCGGCGAAGTCTCCGAGCAAACCGCCGATAGGGGTGCGGGCGGCGGAAACGATGACGATGGGGTCGGACATGGCGGGGCTCCTTGCAGTTCGGTCGGATCAGACCCGTCAGGATAGCGGCGGCGGCTCAAGCGTGCGCCGGGTAGCGTTCGTGGATCGCCGCCAACGCCAGCGCATGCGCGGCGGCTACGTCGTCGGGACCCGACACGGTCATCTGAAGGTCTTTCAACAAGCCGTTGTGCAAGCCGTAGACCCAGCCGTGAACGACCACGCTCTGGCCGCTTTCCCAGGCGTCCTGCACCACCGTGGTCTCGCAAACATGGCGCGCCTGCTCGAGCACATTCAACTCGCACAACGCCAGCATGCGGTTGGTCTCGTCCGGCACGCTGTCGAGCCATGCGCGGTGGGTCTGGCGCACGTCTTTGACATGGCGCAGCCAGTTGTCGGCCACGCCGATGCGCAGGTCCTGCAGCGCCGCGATCACGCCGCCGCAACCGTAATGACCGACGACGATCACGTGGCGCACCTTCAACCGGTCGATCGCAAACTGGATCACCGACAGCGCGTTCAAGTCCGAGTGCACCACCACATTGGCAACGTTGCGGTGCACGAAGACCTCACCCGGCAGCAGGCCGACGATCTGGTTGGCCGGCACGCGGCTGTCGGAGCAGCCGATCCACAGGTACTGCGGTGACTGCTGGTCCATCAGCCGGGTGAAGAAGCCGGGCTCGCGCGCCTCGGTCTCTGCGGCCCAGGCGCGGTTGAAGTCGAACAGGTGGCTGATATCGCTGGTGGTCATCGGGCGGCTATTTTCTGAGTCGATCGCAAATGGTGAGAGGGAGCCAAGCCACGTTGCCGTCGTTGCATCAGGCGGGCAGTTCACGCGCCCTGCGCGACTGCAGTTCACCGCCTCGCCTGCGCTCGCGAAATACCGCAACGTCGGCGCTGCGGCTGCAGACCACGTCGGTGCAAAGCTCGTTCTGGTACAGCAAGACGACGCCGTCACCGGCGCCCACCACCGGCGACGGCTGGGCTGCCAGCACCGGCTCGCGCCACGGCTCGCTGTCCAGGTGCGGGCAGAAGCAACCGTGCAGCCAGCCCATACCGTCGCGCACGGCACCGCCGGGCACGTTGTCGGTCACGTAGCGCTCGAACCATATGTTGGCTCCGGCGCTGATGCCGGCCATCAACGTGCCCGCTTCGTCGGCCGAGCGCAGCAGCGTGCTGAAGCCGAGTTCGTGCCAGACCGCGCGCATCGCTGGCGTGTTGCCGCCGCCGACGTAGACCAGATCGGGATCACGCACGGCCAACGCCACGTAGCGCTTCATGTCGTAGGGGAAAAGGCGAACGGCGGTGGTGGTGGCGAATTCACAGGACAGCGTGAAGGCATTCGCCGCCGGGTCAACCGGCAACAGCGAGCAGAATGTCCGAACGCGGACCGTCACGGTCCAACACCTGGCGAGCGCCGTCTTCTTCGACGATCCAGGCCTCTATGGCACCGGCCTCCAGGTAGAGCGCCGTCTTGTGCGCCATCTCGACGTCGGTGTTGCTGGGCGATCGCACTTCCACACAGAGCTCCGGAGCCGCCCGAAAGGAGCTCTCTTCGCCGTAATCGGCCATGAATGCGGCCGACGCCCAGCCCACATCGGGCGCATGGATGCCATCGGCGGTGAGTACCGAACATTCGACGATCGGGGTCCCTTGCGGCAGGGCCTTGCTCAGCGCGAGCAGGATGGCCCCTTGCCGAATGCCATGACGGTTGTTCGCCGGACTCATCTCGATCACTCCCCGGCCGTTCAATTCGAGCTTGCCACCCAGGTCGTTCCAGCGCGGGTCGGCACACGGTTCCGCCCAGCGCAGTTGCAGCGCCACTTGTGATGTCATCTGACCCATCGTTCGGCTCCCTCAGCGTGGCCGCTCGGGCCGGTCGGGGAGCGCATCACATCGTCTCTGCAAACAACTCGCGCCCGATCAGCATACGGCGGATCTCCGAGGTGCCGGCGCCGATCTCGTAGAGCTTGGCGTCGCGCCACAAGCGCCCGAGCGGGTAGTCGTTGATGTAGCCGTTGCCGCCGAAGACCTGGATGCCTTCGCCGGCCATCCAGGTGGCTTTTTCGGCGCACCACAGGATTACGCTGGCACAGTCCTTGCG
>JALYUN010000184.1 GCA_030853725.1 Pseudomonadota bacterium
CTTGCATATCGTCGACAGCGCCTTGGCGGAAGCCCACGCGCTTCGGCCGGGCGCGCCCCTGGGGCTGCTGGCCACCCGCGGAACGCGCCACAGCGGCCTGTTCCCCAAGCGCAGCGGCGCTGCCACCGTCTGGTTCGAATCCAACGAAGACGAGCAGGCCCGCTTCGTCGACCCGGGCATCGACGCGGTCAAACGGGGCCGCATCGACGTCGGTGCCGCGCTACTCATCGAGGCCGCCCGGTGCTTGGTTCGGCGCGGCGCGGGTGTCCTGGTGATGGGATGTACCGAAGTGCCGCTAGCGCTGCAGGGGCAGCCGCTGGAGGTGCCCGCGGTCGACACCAACGCGGCCCTGGCACGCGCCTGCGTGCGTTGGGCGCGGGAGCGGGCCGCCGAGGCTGAGCTTGGGTCTGCCGTGGCAGCCGCCTGACACTCCAGCGGCATGGACACCAAGTGGATGGAGGACTTCCTGGCGCTGGCCGAGACCCGCAGCTTTTCGCGCGCCGCGCACCTGCGGCACATCACCCAGCCGGCGTTCTCGCGCCGGATCCAGGCGCTGGAGGGCTGGCTCGGCTTCGACCGGATCAACCGCACGACCTACCCGCCGCGGCTGACACCGGCCGGCGAGAACTTCTGCGCCCAGGCCAAGGAATTGATGGACCGCGTGGGACTGCTGCGCAACTGCGAAGGCGGGCATACGTCCGACCATCAGGAAGCCGTGCGGATCGCGCTGCCTCACACCCTGTCGCTGTGTTTCGTGCCGCAGTGGCTGGCAGGGTTGGCGCCGCAGATGGGGGCTTTTCCCACGCAATTGCGAGTGGGCAATGTGTTGGACGTGGTGCTGTGGCTGGTCGAGGGCGGCTGCGACCTGCCGATCTGCTACCACCACCCGCAGCAGCCGCTTCAGCTCGACCCCGAACGCTACGACGTGCTCACGCTCGGCGTCGACCGGCTCGCGCCGTATGCGCTGAACGACGGCAGCGGTCTGCCGTTGCACACCCTGCCCGGCAAGAGTCAGCAGCCGCTGCCGTACCTGGCCTACTCGTCGAACGCCTATCTGGGGCGGATGGCCGAGATCGCGATCGCCCAGGGTCCGGCGCGCGCGCATTTGCGCCGCGTCTGCGAAACCGACATGGCCGAGAGCCTGCGCCAGATGGTGCTCGCCGGCCATGGCCTGGCTTTCTTGCCCGACGCCCTGGCGCGGCCCGACCTGGAGACTGGCCGCTTGGTCCGCCTGCCCGGCGACTGGGCGGTGGCCATGGACATCCGCGTCTACCGCGAACGCCCGACGCTGGCGCGGCCCGCACCGCGGCGAGCGGCCCAACTGTGGCTACTGCTCGAATCCCCTGACGGATGGCACGGCACGGTGCCGGCACACTCCGTCGTCCCTCTGCCCGCGCCCCGGCGCGGGTCTACCAAGCGCTCGTCGCACCAGGAAATCACATGACTCTCATGCCCAAACTCATCGGCGCGTTGCTGCTCGCCGGACTGTCCGCGGGAGCGATGGCCGAAGGCACGCTCGACAAGATCAAGTCGTCCGGCAGCATCACTGTCGGCCACCGCGACGCGTCGATTCCCTTCGCCTATCTCGACGATCAACAACGGCCGGTGGGCTATTCGATGGACCTGTGCGCGAAGCTCGTCGAAGCCATCAAGACCGACCTGAAGATGCCGGGCCTGAAGGTGCTGTTCCAGCCAGTGACCTCGGCCACGCGGATTCCGCTGCTGGCCAACGGCACCATCGACATGGAATGCGGCTCCACCACCAACAATGCCGCCCGCCAGCAGCAGATCGACTACACCTACACCACCTTCGTCACCGCCAACCGCTTCGTCTCGAAGAAGGCCGACAACCTGAAAACTCTGGCCGACCTGAAGGGCAAGACGGTGGTCTCCACCTCGGGCACCACCAACATCAAACAGATCACCGAGTTGAATGCGTCGCAGAATCTGGGTCTGAACATCCTGGCGGCCAAGGACCATGCCGAAGCCTTCCTGATGGTCGACACCGGCCGCGCTTCGGCCTTCGTGATGGACGACATCTTGCTGGCAGGGCTGGTGGCCACCAGCCCCAACCCCGCGCAATGGCAGGTGTCGGCTGACGCCTTGTCGGTGGAACCGTACGCGATGATGGTGCGCAAGAACGATCCGGCCTTCAAGAAGGTCGTAGACGCGGCGATGGCCGCGATGATGAAAAGCGGCGAAGTCAACACGCTCTACACCAAGTGGTTCCTGAGCCCGATTCCGCCGAAGGGCATCAACCTGAACATTCCGATGAGCGAGTCGCTGAAGAAGGTGATCGCGCACCCGACCGATTCACCCGATCCGGCGGCCTACAAATAAACGGGTTTCCGGCAGCGCGGCAGGCATGAACTACCACTGGAACTGGGGCATTTTCTGGGAGCTGTCCCCCGATGCCAGCGGCACCTATCTGCAGACGCTGCTGTACGGACTGTTTTGGACCCTGGCCACAGGGCTGACGGCGTGGGTGATGGCGTTGTTGCTGGGCACGGCGGTGGGCACATTGCGCACCACGCCGATGCCCTGGGTGGTGAAACTGGGCAACGCGTATGTCGAGTTGTTCCGCAACATTCCGCTGTTGGTGCAGATGTTCCTGTGGTTCTTCGTGTTCCCCGAACTGCTGCCGCGCGAGGCCGGGCTGTGGGTCAAGCAGCTCCCCAACTCCAGCTTCTACAC
>JALYUN010000198.1 GCA_030853725.1 Pseudomonadota bacterium
CGGAAACACCGACGGGTACATCGGCGCGACGCCGTGCTTGACGGCCCACAGATACCAGTTGTCGACCACCGTGCCGGTCAGCAGGATGCCGATGCCGCCGCACAGCGGGCACAGCACTGCGAACCACCAGGCCCAGCGGTGGATGGACTCCATGGTTGCATTGAAGCCCATCGTCCAGCGCCAGAACAAGGCGGCGCGTTCACTGGCCGTGCCGCGGTCGACGATCTGCTCGATCTCGCGCTCACCGCCAAAGCGGCTGACGGCCAGGATCGTGGCGCCGTGCATTGCAAACAACAGCGTCGCGCCGTACAGAAAGGCAATCGACAGCATGTGGAACGGGTTGTAGAACAGGTTGCCGTAGCGGATCGAGAAGGCAGCTGTCCAGTCCAGGTGCGGGAAGATGCCGAACGGCACCGCTTCACCCCACGAGCCCATCAGGATCGGGCGAATGAAGCCCAGCACCAGCATCAGCCAGATCGCCGCGGCGAAAGCCCAGGCCACATGGGTGCCCATGCCGAGTGCGCGCGCCCGGCGGTACATGCGCGCCCACCACAGCAGCACCGACGCAGTCATGAAGAAGCCCGCCATCAGCCACCAACCGCCCTGGTTCAGCGGCGGAAACAGCTTCAAACCCATGCTGGGCGGCGGCGGCTCGAGCCCCAGCCACGGCAGTTGGCGAACGAACTGAATCGGGTTCCAGTCGACCGACGCGAACATGTTCAGCCCGATGATTTCGATGCAGATGAACATGCACATGGCGGATGCCAGGCCGAGCCAGCCCAGGTAGATCGGCCCCAACTGCGCGTCGCCGATCTTGCCGAGCCAGTAGATGTGGCGGGGCACACCCAGGCGTTCACGTCGGCCGCCGGGAATGGCGATGCCGGGCTCCGCAGGGACCCACGCCTGCACGCTGGTGAAGATGTTCTGGTACTCGGCCATCACGGCACTCCTCGCGCTGCGCGCTGCGTTCGGTTGATTCGGTTCGACCCGTGCGACGGGTTCAGTGGGCCCAGATCGGCAGGTTCAGCCACCAGCTCCACCATTCGGGCCAACCACGGGTCCAGAAAGGTCCGCTGATGACGATGCAGACCGCGCTCCAGAAGCCGGCCGACAGGGCCAGGAACAGACCCAGGCGGTGGATGCCGAGGGTACCGATCGAGTAGCCGATGGTGTCGCGGAAAAAAGTGTTTTCGTGCTCAGGCGTCTTGATGACTTCACCCTTGGGCGGGTTGGTCGCCGAAAGGATCAGCGCGCCGTGCAACGAGAGCGCGAAGGTGGTGGCGAAGAAGAAGCTCACCGCCAGCATGTGTGCCGGGTTGTAGTGGAAGTGCAGGTACTGGTAGCCGGTGTTCGAAACCCAGTCCAGGTGGCTCATGATTCCGTAGGGGAATCCGTTGCCCCAGGCGCCCAACAGCACCGGGCGCACCACCACCAGCGTCACGTAGGCCAGGATCGCGACCGAGAACGCGAAGGGCACGTGGTAGCCGATGCCGAGCTTGCGGCAGATCTCGACCTGTCGCAGCGCCCAAGAGCAAAAGGCGCCGATGGCGCAGATCGTGATGAGCTGCCAAAGCCCGCCTTCCATCAGCGGCGCCATGCCAAGGCCGTACTTCAAGTCGGGCGGCGCGATCGATATCTGCCACAGGTTCCAGGTCGGACCCTGCGAGGCGCCCCAGACGATCAACAAGGTGCCGACGACCGCGAAGAACAGCGTCGTCACTCCGAAGAAGCCGACGTAGAACGGACCGACCCAGAAGTCGAAAAGATCGCCTCCGGTCAGCGTGCCACCGCGGACCCGGTACTTGCGCTCGAAACTCAGCATCGCCATGATGATTCCTCAAAGGAGCGCGCCGTCACATCGGAGCTGCGCACCCGCTGATTCGTTGCCACGGAGGGGTGCAGCGCCAGGCGCCGCACCCCTTCCGTCTTTTCCGGTCCGAGTAAAGTCTGTGCCGGACCCCGCGTTACTTCGGGGGCGGCAGCGGTGACATCTGCCCGGCCACCGTCGCAGTCGCCTTGTGCGGCCCTTCCAGCCAGTTGAAACGGTCGGTGCTGAGCAGGATGAAATGAATCACCAGCGCCAGCACGAACAGGAACGTGAACAGAGCGATCAACGTCCTGCGCGGGTCGAAAAGCATCCAGATGCGCCACATGTGCGTTCTCCTAAGCGCTGAAGCCGATTGCGAGATAAGCCATGGCAACGTCCTTGGCGTCGTTCACGATCGACGCGTAGCCGCTCGCGCCCGGCAGCCAGGGCCGCCATTGCCATGCCAGAAAGTGCGCCACCACCGCAATCAGCGTGAAGATGATGAAGCTCGTCATGAAAATGCCGTGAAACTCTTTTGCTTCCTGCTCCGTTAATCCGGACAGGGAACTCCCCCTGATATCAGTCCTGATCTCCGCCATGCTCGACTCCTTCTTGGGCCACGTCGGCCCCATTGCGACCTTTCGGCCAACTCCGCGACACACCCCGCGGCGGGGCTTGACACAGCCGGCGGCTGCGGCAAATGTAGGGATACCGCGTGCTCACGCGGGCTCCCCTTGTTTCAGCGCTTCACACGAGCGGGCCACGCGGGCCGCGGTGACGCGGACTTCGCCGGCGCGCTTCGCGTCGCGTTCGGCGCGGTCGCGCAGGTGTTTGGCGGCCGAGATCTGCACCAGCACTGGCCGGGTGTCGACGTACTCACCCAGCAGCTTTTGCGCGTCGTCGTCCCAGGGGCGCGCCGGCTCGTCTGAAGCGGGCTGACCCGGTACACGCGACAGCGTCGGCTCGACCTTGTCGAGCTCGGTGCCCAGCGGCAGGATGTGGAACAGCGCGTCGAACAGCGCGTTGCAGAACTCCTGCACCAGGTAGGTGGCTCCGGCGTAACCCATGAAGGGCGTGCCGGTGTGGCGGCGAATGATCGGCAGCGGAAACGAAGCCGGGATGAAGCTGGTCTTCATCATGCCGCCGCCGCCGCATTCGGCCAGGTAGATGCGTTCGTTGTAGCTGCCGTACAGCACCAGGGGCGTCTTCTCATGCACCAGCCGGCGAACCTCGTCGTTGTCAGTCTTGGCACCCGGCTTGCGCGCCACGGCGAACTGGCACGGCAAGCCCAGTTCGTCTTCCAGGAAGTGACGAATGCCGCGGGTGTAGGTCTCGTTGGCCACCACCGCGAAACTGGCCGTGCCGAAGAAGTCTTGGGTGACCGAGCGCCACAGATCCCAGATCGGCTTGATGGTGCTGTGCTTCTCGCGTTCGATGAAGGGTTCGGGATCCAGGCCCAGCAGCTCGCCCATCTTGCGCAAAAACTTGGTCGTGCTGTGCAGTCCGATCGGCGCCTGCAGATACGGCCGCTCCAGCGCCTCGCACAGCATCCGGCCGAATTCGCGGTACATGCAGATGTTCAGGTCGGCTTCCACCAGGCGCGACACGTCGGCCAGGTGGCTGCCGAGCGGAAACACCATGTTGATTTCGGCGCCGATGCCCTGCACCAGGCGCCTGATCTCGGCCAGGTCACTGGGCGAATTGAAGCTGCCGTAACTGGGGCCGATGATGTTGACGCGCGGCTTCTCGCCGGCTTTGCGTTCACGCTGCGGCACCTTCTTCAAACCGTATTCAGACCACAGCCAGAACATGGCGCGGTTGGCGCACTGCCACTGGTCTTCGTCGATGGTGCGCGGCAGAAAGCGTTGCAGGCCGGTGCCTTCGGGCGTGACGCCGCCGCCAATCATCTCGGCGATCGAGCCGGTCACGACCACCGCCGGCAAATCGGGGTCGAGCGCTGCGTGGGCCCGCCGCATCGAACCTTCGGTGCCCTCACGACCCAGTTGCTCTTCGGCCAGGCCAGTGACAACGATCGGCAATTCGTGCGGTGGCAAGGCGTCGGTGTAGTGCAGCACCGAGGTCACCGGCAGGTTCTCGCAACCGACCGGGCCGTCGATCACCACCTGCAGACCCTTGATGGCGGTGAAGACATAGACCGCGCCCCAGTAGCCGCCAGCCCGATCGTGGTCCAGCACGAGCATCAGACCATCTCCTGCGCTTTGCGCTTCTTGGCGGCTTTGGCAGAAAGCCGGCGTTGTTCAGCCTTGAACTCGGGGCGCTCGAGCGGCACCCCTGCGGCTGTTTCCCAAACCCCTGCCGTGTGCGCCGTGCCGACCGCGCCGAAAAAATCCTTCATCTGTTCGAAGCGAGATTTGTTGCCGATCGCTGCATTGATCACCGTCGCCAGCGAACCGGCGCCGGCCGGGCCCATCAACGGGCGGGCCGAGATCAGGTTGATGAAGTACAGGGCTGGCGTGCACTGTTCCTTGGCGGCCTGCACCACCGGCGTGGTTCCGATCGCCAGGTCGGGCTGCCATTCGTGCAACGCCGCCAGGTCGTGCTGCAGCGAAGCACGGAACTGCACTTTCACGCCCTTGGCTTCGAGCCATTCGCGGTCGGGATCGGACCATCGGGTGCGCGGGCATGCCGTGCCGACATAGCGCAGGTCGGCGCCGCTCTCGACCAGCAGCCGGCCCACCAGCAGTTCTGAGCCTTCATAGCCGCTGAGTGTGATGCGCCCCTTGATCGGCGATTTCGCCAGTGCGCCCTTGATCGCCGGCAGCATGCGGTTCTTGGCCGCGTCGATCTTCGCCTGCGGCACATTGGCAGCCTGACCGACCGCCTGAAGCCACGCGGCAGTGCCGTCATGGCCGACCGGGGCAGAGCCGACTACAGGGCGGCCGGCCACTTCGAATTCGCGGATGCTGGCGGTGTAGAACGGATGGATTGCCGCAGCCGCCACACAGTCCAGCGCCGCATACAGTTCGCGCCATTCGCGGGTAGGCACCACCGGCCCGGCAGCCAGCCCCATTGGCTCCAGCATCATGCCGATGATCATCGGATCGGCCGGAAACATTTCGCCCAGCAGCGCGATCGTCGGCGTGCCCGAACGACCGCCCTTCGGCGCCTGCACCGGCCCGGCCTGAATCTCGGCGCGCGCATATTTCAGCATCGCGCCAGTCAGCACGTCTTTGGCTTCGGCATGGGTCGGCACGCCGAAGCCCGGCACGTCGATGCCGATGATGCGCACGCCATTGATCTCTTTGGGCAGGATCTGCAGCGGCACGCCACTGGCCGTCGGCACGCACAGATTGATGATGACGATCGCGTCGTAGTGCGCCGGGTCGGCCTGTTGGTGCACCGCTTCGCGGATGTCCTCGAACAGTTTGCCGGTCACGAGCGACTCGCTGTTGAAGGGCACATAGCCGACGCTGCGCCGGGCGCCGTAGAAATGCGAGGTGAAGGTCAGCCCGTAAACGCAGCAGGCCGAACCGGAAAGAATCGTCATCGTGCGGCGCATCCGCAGGCCCACGCGCAGTGAACCGAAGGCCGGGCACATGCTCTGCGGCTGGTCGTGGGGACCGGCCTTCGCGTCCTTCGGGTAGTCAGCCGCGTACTGCGCCAGCACATCGGACTTGCCCGCAGACCGCGCCGCTGCCAGCATCGTCTCGCCGCCGGCGTGACAGCCCATGCCGTCGCCTTCGATGGCGGTCGGCTGCTTCAGCGCGACGATCGGAATGGTGGCGGCGGCCATGGCTCAGACCTCGTCGTAGACCACTTCGAGCGTCGGTTGCTCGATCTCGGTCTTGCCGCACATGTCGAACTGCGTGGCCGGCTCCAGCACCACGTCGCGGCCCACCGAAGCGGCCGAGAACAACCCGAGCAGCGCGTCCTGCGTCATCGGTTTCGGTCGCATCGGTGTCGACTTGCCGACGTTTTCGGCCAGCTCGGCGAACATCGGGCCCCAGGGCGAATCGGGCCGTCCGATGATCTCGTAGCTGGCACTCTTGCGGCGGATGTCCTCGTTGGCCGGAATCGTCGACAGCACCGGAATACCGACCTGCGTGGCGAATGCCGCGGCTTCGCCGGTGCCGTCGTCGCGGTTGATCACCATGCCCGCCACGCCGACGTTGCCGCCCAGCTTGCGGAAATACTCGACCGCACTGCAGACGTTGTTGGCGACATACAGCGACTGCAGGTCATTGCTGGCGACCACGATCACCTTCTGGCACATGTCGCGTGCGATCGGCAGGCCGAATCCGCCGCAGACCACGTCGCCCAGGAAGTCGAGCAGCACGTAGTCGAAGCCCCATTCGTGAAAACCCAGCTTCTCCAGCAACTCGAAGCCGTGGATGATCCCGCGCCCGCCGCAGCCGCGGCCGACTTCGGGACCGCCGAGTTCCATCGCATAGACCCCGTCGCGCTTGAAGCAGACATCGCCGATGGCGACCGCTTCCCCGGCCAGCTTCTTCTTCGACGAGGTTTCGATGATGGTCGGGCAGGCACGCCCACCGAACAGCAGCGACGTGGTGTCGCTCTTCGGGTCGCAGCCGATCAGCAGCACCTTCTTGCCCTGCTGCGCCATCATGTAGCTGAGGTTGGCAAGCGTGAAGCTCTTGCCGATGCCGCCCTTGCCGTAGATGGCGATGATCTGCGTTTCCTTGGTGACCGGCGCGGTCGAAACCGGCGGCGGTTCCACGGACGCCTCCTGACGCAGATCTCTCATCATGATCGTGGCCGGCGAGCGCGCGGCCATGGGTTCGGCGACGGCGGATGTTGCGGTCATGAGCAGGCTCTCCAATCAAGGGTCATCTTCAGACAGTCAGAGTCGCCGAACGCGGTGCGGTAGGCGGCGTCGGCTTGCAGCGCTTCGGCCCGGTGCGTGATCAGGCCGCTCAGCGACAACGCGCCCGACTCGGCCAGGTCGCGGACCGCCACCAAGTCGGCTGGCTGCCACTGCGCGGCAATGCGGATGCGCGCCTCGCGCATGAAGGCCGGCGCGAACACGAAGGCCAGCGGCGCGTCGTAGAAGCCCGCCAGCACGACCTCGCCACGCGGTGCCAACCGGGCGATCAAGTTGTCGAGCAACCCGGCGTCACCGCTGACGTCGCAGATGCGGCTGTAATTGCGGCGGGTGTCTGCCGCTGGGTCGGTGACGCGGTAGTCCGCTGCGCCGTGGCAGCGAGCGGGATTCGTTTCCCACACCACCGGCGACCCACCCGCAGCCACCGCCAGGCGCGCCAGCAGGCGGCCGAGCACGCCGTGTCCGACGATCAATTCGGGTTGCGCTTCAAGCACGCCACCGGCTACGTGGTACGCCGTGGCGGCCAGTGCGAGCAGCGCTCCGGATTCGCCCAACGCTTCGCCGATGCGCAAAGCCCTTGCACCCGGCAACACCACCCGAGAAGCCGCGCCACCGAACAATCCGCGTACTTCGCCGTAGCAAGTGGCACCGGGCACGAACACCCGGTCACCCGCATTCAGCCCCGAAAGCACACCAGCTTGGACGACCCGGCCCACCGATTCGTAGCCCGGTACCAACGGGTAGCCCATTCCCGGGAATGCGGGCATGCGCCCGTTCCACAACAGTCGCTCGGTGCCGGTGCTGATGCCGCTGAATTCCACATCGACAACCACGTCGGTGTCGGTTGCTGCGCTCAGGTCCAGGCGCGTAACTGCCAATTGCCCGGGCTGTTGAAAAACCACGGCCAGCGCATTCATCGAATGGGGCTCCCTGCCATCGGGATTGGGGGGTGCTCGGGCTGCAGGTTCATGACGAGTGTCATCTTATGCTTACTCATGTCACTGTCAACCTTGATTTACAGCTGATCGCTCAGGGTTTGCACGGTCAGCTCGCCACCAGCAACTGCGCTTGCAGGGGCTGGCGGGTGCGGCGCTGTTGCACGCAAGCAAAGCCCGCGCGCTGCAGCATCCGTGTCAGTTCGTCGGCACTGCGGGGGCGGCCGCGACCCATGGCCCTGAGATAGAACCCGAAGTACGCACCCACCGCTTCAGCGCCGGGGGTGTCGGCCATCGGTTCTGCCAACAACAGCGTGCCGCCGGATGGCAACGCCGCACGCACCGCCTGCAGGATGGTCATGGCCGGGCCGTCGTCGTGGTCGTGGATCACGCGAACCAGGCTGACGACATCGGCACCCAGCGGCAACGGCTCGTCTAGAAAGCTGCCTGTGACGACCCGGGCCCTGGCGGCAAGCCCGGCCTGCGCCAGCCGCGCGCGCGCCAGCGGGCCGACGGCCGGCAGGTCGAACAGCATAAGTTGCAGGGCGGGCGCACGGCGCCCCGCACTGATGAGAAAGCTGCCGTCGCCGCCCCCCACATCGAGCAGGCAGCGACTCGACTGCAGCGGGAAAGCGTCGAGGATTTCGTCGGCAACCAGCGGCTGCGAGGCGGCCATCAGCTCCGAATAAGTTTGGACCGCCGAACGGTTACCCGTGGTCTCGACAGCATCGTCGGCGCAACCGTGGGCCGCTTCGTAGGCCCAGTACCTTGACAGCGCGCTAGCGGCGCGGGACGACGGCGCGGCGCGCAGCATCGACACCGGGTCGGCCAGATCGGCATACAGCGCGGCGTGGTGCAGCACCATCGCTTCGACTGCCGTGTTGTTGACCATCGGCGCACCGAGCGGACCCAGGCCGTAGCGTTCACCGCCCCGGCGACCCAGCAGCCGCAGCGCGACTGCGGCGTCCAGCAGACAGCGGGCCGCTTCCCGCGTCAGACCGAGCCTTGGCGCCAGCAGTGCGAGCGCTTGCGGTCCATCGGCCAGGATCTGAAATACCCGCAACTGCACGCAAGCCAGCAGCACCTGCGAATAAGCGAAGCCACCCACCAGGTCGAACAGCTCGCGCGCGCGCCGACGTGCGACCGGCCGGGTCAATGCGAAGCCGGCGGCACGCCGCTGAAAGCCGGGGCTGGCCAGCAGCCGGTCACGCAGCGCCAGCCAGCGGTCGGCCAGGCGCCGCAGCCAGCTTTCTGACGGGGTCCCCGCCATATCGAAAGCGCCGGCCATGGGAACGCTGCGTACCGCTAGGCCGTCACCCGCACCAGGTCCTGCGACATGGTCTGCGGCACCAACCGTTCGGCTTCCTGACGAACCAGGGCGCGCAGTTGCTCGGCACCCGGACATTCGGGTATGGCCCTGATCGCGCCGCCAACGAGCATGTCGAAGTGGCCGATGGCTCCATTGAGACCGAGCTCGGCCGCGGCGCTCGGACGCAGCAACGCAGCGTCGCGGCCGATCGGCTTGCCCAGCACGCTGGGGTCGCCGAGCACATCGCGAATGTCGTCGGCGGCCTGGTAGGCCTCGCCTAGCCACTCGCCCAGCGCGCGCCAGGGTTCGGGTGCGGCACCGGCCGACTGGGCACCGGCAGCGGTCGCCGCAACGAACAGCGCGCCGGTCTTGGCCCGCTGGTAGGCCGACAACGATACCCGCGGCTCACACTCCCAGGCCTGCCCTGCGACGATGCCGCACGGCATGCCCACCCCTTTGGCCACGGTGGCAATCAACGACGCCAGCCGCGCGGGCGATGCCGCGGCATGGAGTGCCAGCGTCTGAAACGCCAGCACGATCAAGGCGTCCCCGGCCAGCACCGCCAGGCTTTCACCGTAGGCGTAATGCACCGAGGCGCGGCCGCGGCGCAGCGGTGAGTCGTCGAAGCACGGCAGGTCGTCGTGCACCAGCGACGCACAGTGCAGCAACTCGATCGCCGAAGCCGCTGCTTCCGAAAGCGCCAGGTCGTCCATGCCGCAGGCCTGCGCCACTGCCAGACACAACTGCGGCCGGATGCGGGCACCCCCCGGGAAAACCGCATGGCGAATCGCGCCGGCGAGTTTCGGGGGGCAGTCCGGTGATTCACCGCTTGCAACGGCCATGGCCAGTGCGTGTTCGATTCGGGTGATGGGTTTCATGGGTCTCCGGGGTGGCGGTGGTCTGGTTGGATGGGCAGCCGTTCGGTGTGCCTGCGTGGTGACGCGTCGTTGTGCGTCTAGCAAGTGTCACGTAGCATAGACACATGAATGTGACTCGTCAAACTGACACTGACCGCGTCATCGTGGTGGGTGCCGGTATGGGCGGTTTGGTCGCAGCGCTCGAACTGGCGGCACGGGGTTTCGATGTGCTGGTGCTGGAACGCGCGTTGCAACCGGGCGGCAAGATGCGCCAGATAGCGATCGGCGGCGCCATGCTCGATGCGGGTCCCACCGTGTTCACGATGCGCTGGGTCTTCGACGCGCTGTTCGACGCGGTCGGGCTGCACCTGGACGATCACCTGCGCCTGGAACCGGTCGAGTTGCTGGCGCGCCACGCCTGGGGCCCTGACGCGCGGCTGGACCTGCACGCAGACCGGGCGCGCTCGGCCGCTGCCATCGGCGATTTCGCGGGTGCCGCAGCTGCGCGCGGCTATTTGCAGTTCTGCGCCCGTGCAGGCGCCATCTACCGCACGCTGGAAGCACCGTTCCTGCGCGGGTCGCGCCCGACACCGTTTTCGCTGGCGGCGCGGGTCGGACTGCGTGGACTGCCGGGTCTGATGCAGATCTCACCGTTCGCGACGCTGTGGTCGGAACTGGGCCGCCATTTCAACGACGAACGTCTGCGCCAGCTGTTCGGGCGCTATGCCACCTACTGCGGTGCGTCGCCGTTCCTGGCGCCGGCGACGTTGATGCTGGTGGCCCATGTCGAACAAGAAGGTGTTTGGCTGGTCGACGGTGGCATGCATCGGGTGGCGCAGGTGCTGGCCCGGCTGGCTTGCGAACGCGGTGCCCGGCTGCGCTACGGCACTGCGGTCCAGCGCATCCTGACCCGCCATGGCCACGCCTGCGGTGTGCGCCTGGAAGACGGCGAGGAACTGCACGCCGATGCCGTGGTCTTCAACGGCGACGTGGCGGCCTTGCACGCGGGTCTGCTGGACGCCGACACCCGCGCCACGGCACCGGTCGGTCGCGCCGGGCGATCCTTGTCGGCGCTGACCTGGAACCTGCTGGCACCCACGCACGGCTTTCCGCTGGCGCGCCATTCGGTGTTCTTCTCTGACAACAGTGCACGCGAATTCGACGATCTCTTCGGTGCTGCGCGGTTGCCGCAGGAACCCACTGTCTATGTTTGCGCCCAAGACCGCGATGGCAAGGTCGACGACCCGCATCTTGGCGAGTGCGGCGCCGCCGAACGCCTGCTGCTGATCGTCAACGCGCCTGCCGTCGGTGACCAGCGCGCCTTTACGCTACAGGAGCTGCAACGATGCGAAACCCGGACCTTCCAACGGCTGGCCCAGTGCGGGCTGCAGGTCGATCGCAGCGCGGAGCGCACGGTGTTGACGACGCCGCAAGACTTCGAACGCCTGTTCTCGGCGACCGGTGGAGCGCTGTACGGTCAGGCGCCACACGGCTGGGCAGCATCGTTCAAGAGGCCGGGCGCCCGCAGTCGATTGAAGGGTCTGTACCTGGCGGGCGGCTCGGTGCATCCGGGCCCGGGGGTGCCGATGGCGGCGCTGTCGGGTCGGCAGGCAGCGGCCAGCGTGCTGGCGGACCGGCCGTCGGCTCGCGGGAAGCAAAGTCCGCCACGGCCTTCGACCGCACAGTCGCGCCCGGTGGATACGCTTGGTGGTACCTCGACGCGGTCAGCGACGACGGCCAGCAGGCGCTGACCGTCATCGCCTTCGTCGGCAGCGTGTTCTCACCGTACTACGCACGGGCCCGCAGGCGTGCCGCTGAAGGCGCTGCCGACCCGCAGAACCATTGCGCTGTCAACGTGGTGCTGTACGGCCCGAAGCCAGCCTGGACCATGACCGAACGTGGCCGCCACGCCCTGCAGCGCGAAGCCGAGCGTTTGCGGATCGGGGCCAGCGAATGGGCCTGGCACGGCGAGCAGTTGCAGATCGAGATCGACGAGGTGTCCGTGCCCTGGCCGCGCGCGGTGCGGGGCCATGTGCAGGTGCAGGTGCCGAAGCGGCTGGAGCATGCCGTGGAACTGGCGCCCGGACACCACTGGTGCCCGATCGCACCGCGGGCGCGGGTCGAAGTGGATCTGGGCGGTGCGCGCTGGCGCGGCTGGGGCTATCTCGATTCCAACCGCGGTGATCTGCCGCTGGAGCGCAGCTTCCGCCGCTGGGACTGGTCCCGCGCACACCGCGCCGGCGGCGACGCGGCGGTGATCTACGACGTCGAGGCCATCGGCTGCGCACCACGCTCCATCGGCCTCGGGTTCGGCGTCGATGGCAG
>JALYUN010000058.1 GCA_030853725.1 Pseudomonadota bacterium
CGCACACACCCACGCTGGATCCTGCGAAACCGTCGTTCAGCATCCAGCTGCCGCCGCCCAACGTCACGGGCACGCTGCACATGGGGCACGGCTTCAACCACACCATCATGGATGCGCTGACGCGCTATCACCGCATGCGCGGCTTCAACACCGTGTGGGTGCCCGGCATGGACCACGCCGGCATCGCGACCCAGATCGTGGTCGAACGCCAGTTGCAGGAAAACGGCCTGTCGCGCCACGACCTGGGACGCAAGAACTTCGTGGCCCAGGTGTGGGACTGGAAACAAAGTTCAGGTGCCACCATCGGCAACCAGATGCGCCGCCTGGGCGACAGCGTGGACTGGACGCGTGAGTACTTCACGATGGACGAGCAATTGAGCCGCGTCGTGACCGAAACCTTCGTTCGGCTCTACGACGAAGGCCTGATCTACCGTGGCAAGCGGCTCGTGAACTGGGACCCGGTGCTGCAGTCGGCGGTGTCCGACCTGGAAGTGGAAGGCGTCGAAACCGACGGGCGTATGCACTACATCCGCTACCCGTTCAGTAACGGTCCGCAGCCGATCGAAGGCGTGCCGCAAAGCGGCATGACGATCGCCACCACCCGGCCTGAAACCATGCTCGCCGACGGCGCGCTGGCGGTGCACCCTGAAGACGAGCGCTACCGGCACTTGGTCGGGCAGAGCGTCGACCTGCCGCTGTGCGACCGGCGCATTCCGATCATTGCCGACGATTTCGTCGACCGCGCGTTCGGATCCGGCGTGGTGAAGATCACCGGCGCGCACGACTTCAACGACTATGCCTGTGCGCAGCGCCACGGGCTGCCGATGATCACGATCTTCACCTTCGACGCGAAGATCAACGAAGCCGGCCCCGCCGCCTACCGCGGACTGGACCGCTTCGAGGCCCGCAAGGCGGTGCTGCGCGACCTGAAAGCGCAAGACCTGCTGATTGAAAGCAAGCCGCACAAGATGGTGGTGCCCACCTGCGCCCGCACCGGGCAGGTGGTAGAGCCAATGCTGACCGACCAGTGGTTCGTCGCTGTCAACAAAGCCGGCGCCGATGGCAGCAGCATCGCGCAGAAGGCGCGTGACGTGGTGGCGAACGGCGAAGTCCGCTTCGTGCCCGAGCAATGGGTCAACACCTACAACCACTGGATGAACGATCTGCAGGACTGGTGCATCAGCCGCCAGCTGTGGTGGGGTCATCAGATCCCGGCCTGGTACGGCAGCGGTGGTGAGCTGTTCGTCGGTCGCGATGAAGCGGAAGCCCGCCAGCGCGCCGCCACTGCCGGATACCACGGCGAATTGCATCGCGACGAAGACGTGCTCGACACCTGGTATTCATCGGCGCTGGTGCCGTTCTCCACGATGGGTTGGCCCGAGCAGACGCCGGAGCAGTCACTGTTCCTGCCTTCATCGGTGCTGATCACCGGCTTCGACATCATCTTCTTCTGGGTCGCCCGAATGATCATGATGACGACGCACTTCACCGGCAAAGTGCCGTTCAAAGACGTCTACATCCACGGCCTGGTGCGCGACGCGCAGGGCCACAAGATGAGCAAAAGCGAAGGCAATGTGCTGGACCCGCTGGACCTGATCGACGGCATCGACCTGCCTGCGCTGCTGGACAAGCGCGTGGTGGGCTTGCGCAAGCCAGAAACGGCCCCGCGCGTGCGCAAGGACACCGAAAAAGAATTTCCGCAAGGGATCCCCGCATACGGCGCCGACGCGCTGCGCCTGACGATGGCCAGCTACGCCACGCTCGGGCGCAACATCAACTTCGACACCAAGCGCTGCGAGGGCTATCGCAACTTCTGCAACAAGCTCTGGAACGCCACCCGCTTCGTGTTGATGAATTGCGAAGGCGAAGACTGCGGATTGAAGCCGCATACCAAGGCCGACTGTGTCGCACCGGTGTTCGACGCCGAGGGCAAAGAGATCAAAGCCGCCGGCCCGTTCCACGGCTATCTGAAATTCAGCCTGGCCGACCGCTGGATCAGCGGCGAGTTGCAGCGGGTAGAAGCCGCGGTGGCGCAAGGCTTCGCCGACTACCGGCTCGACAACGTGGCCGGCGCGATCTACAGCTTCGTCTGGGACGAGTATTGCGACTGGTACCTGGAAATTGCCAAGGTTCAGATCGCTGCCGGCGTTGCGGCCGAACAGCGCGCTACCCGCCGCACCTTGATCCGCGTGCTGGAAACCGTGCTGCGGTTGATGCACCCGGTGGCCCCGTTCATTACCGCCGAGTTGTGGCAGACGGTGGCGCCGGTGGCTGGCCGGCAAGATGCCGAGACGATCGTCACTGCGCGCTATCCCGAAGCCGAACTCTCCAAGGTCGACCCGGCTGCCGACGCCTGGGTCCAGCGACTGAAGGCGGTGGCATTGGAATGCCGCCGCCTGCGCAGCGAAATGAACCTGTCACCCGGTGAAAAGGTGCCGCTGCTGACACTCGGCGACGGCGGTTTTGTGCAGAGCGCGACGCCGCTGCTGAAATCGCTGGCGCGGCTGGCCGAGGTGACACCGCACGCTGATGAAGCCGCCTTCGCAGCGGCCACTGCGAACGCCCCGGTGGCGGTGTCGGGCGAACTGCGGCTGGCATTGAAGGTGCAGGTCGACGTTGCGGCCGAACAGACGCGGCTCGCCAAAGAGATCACGCGGCTCGAGGGCGAGATCGTCAAAGCCGAAGCCAAGCTCGCAAACGAAGGCTTCGTGGCGCGCGCGCCGGCTGCGGTGGTGGCGCAGGAACGCAGCCGCGTGGCCGACTTCAGGCAGGCGCTGGACCGCTTGCGAGATCAGCAGGAACGGCTGGGCGTTGCTGCCTGAAGCTGGCGCTTTCGGGCATCGAGCGCAGCAGCTCGTCGATGCGCCGCACCACCGACCACGCACTGCGCGTACGCGATTGCAGCGTGGTGCCGCTGACGCAGGGCGTGATCTGCAGCGCGTCGACATGGCGCAGCGGTCGGCCCGCGTCGAGCAGCCCTGGCTCGACACTGTCGAACCAGGCGGCTGCCAGTGAGCCCACCGTCAGCGCCTGCGCCAATGCGCCCGGGTTGAACAGGCTGGAATGCGACAGGTTCACCAACACCTGGTCGCGCCGGCATTCCGCCAGCAGCCGTTCGCCGAACAAGCCCACGTAGCGCGGGTAATAACCGAGCAACACGCAAACCGCGTCGCTCCGGCGCATCAGCTCCGTCAGGCCGGCGGGTTCGACGCCGACTTGCTGCCACGCCGGATCGGTGGCATGTACCGCCGGGTCGTAGCCCAGCAGATTCGAGCCGAACGCGCGCAGTAGCGGCGCCAGCACACTGACGGTCGGCGTCAGTCCGACGATCCCGACGCGGCTGCCACCGAGTTCGCGGCCGGCGAGCAACCCTTCGTTGCTGAGCACCGGTACGCGGCGCAGCATCTGCAGCAAGGCAGCGATCACGAATTCGGCTTCTGCAGCCGCACTGGCGCCACTGGGGCGAACCACCTGCACGCCGATGCGGGCGCAGGTCTGCAGGTCGATGTTCTCGCCGCCCACTGAAAACCGGCCGATGAGTCGCAGGTGTGGCGCCCAACGCAGGGTTTCGGTGTCTAGCGCCACCGAGGGCGGCGTGATGACGGCTCGCACGGTGGCCAGCGCATGACGGAAGGCTTGTCGATTGCGGGCCAGTTCGGGCGCGAAGCGCAGCGCATGGCGTGCGCCGAGCCACTGCAGCACTTCGCCGTCCAGCGGTTCAACGATCAGTACAGACATGGCGGGCAGCGAGGCTTCAGGGCTCGAAGATCAAAAGCACCTGGAATGCCAGAATGCAGCCGGTCAAGATTTCGAAGAAAGATTGTAGGTACCCGATGCGCGGACAGCAGTTGATACAGAAGGCAATATTCCCGGTGGCCGGACTCGGCACCCGCTTCCTGCCGGCTACCAAGGCGCAGCCCAAAGAGATGCTGCCGGTGGTCGACAAACCCTTGATCCAGTACGCGGTGGAAGAAGCCTATGCGGCCGGCGTGCGCGAGATGATCTTTGTCACCGGACGCCACAAGCGCCCGATCGAAGACCACTTCGACATGACCTTCGAGCTCGAAGTGGCGCTGGAGCAGGCCAACAAGCAGGACCTGCTGGACGTGGTGCGCAGCGTCAAGCCGGACGACATGGAATGCATCTACGTGCGCCAGGCACAGGCACTCGGCCTGGGCCATGCGGTGCTGTGCGGCCAGCGGCTGGTGGGCGACCAGCCCTTCGCGGTGCTGCTGGCCGACGACCTGATGGTGGGTGAACCGCCAGTGCTGGCGCAGATGGTCGAGCAATACAGCGAATGGCGCGCGTCGATCCTGGCGGTGCAGGAAGTGCCCCCCGAGCACACGCGGCGCTACGGCATCGTCGCCGGCACCGAGATCAACGATCGGGTGCTGGACGTCAACCGTTTCGTCGAGAAGCCAGCGCCGGAAGACGCGCCTTCGCGGTTGGCAGTGGCGGGCCGCTACATCCTGACGCCGGGTGTGTTCCACGAGATCGCGAGCCAGCCGCGTGGCGTGGGTGGCGAAATCCAGCTCACCGACGGCATCAGTTCATTGCTGCGGCGCGAGAAGGTGTTTGCCTATCGCTACCGCGGCAAGCGCTACGACTGCGGCAGCAAGGAAGGCTTTCTGCAGGCCAATGTCGAACTGGCGCTGGCGCACCCGCAACTCGGGCCGGGCTTCAGGGACTATCTGGCGAGCTTGTCGCTGCAGTCACAGGGAACGCGCTGAAACGTCAACGGCGGCGCAGCACGTGGATGAAGTCTGCTCCGCCGGTCTGCTGCTCGACCAGCTCGTTGCCGGTCTGCCGCGCGAAAGCCTGAAAGTCACGCACGGAGCCGGGGTCGGTCGACACCACCTTCAGCAGCTCGCCACTGACCATGTCGGCCAGCGCCTTCTTGGCTTTGAGGATGGGCAGAGGGCAGTTCAGCCCACGGGTGTCGATCTCTTTGGCGGCGTCCATGGCGCGAAATTCTAGTCGCCCGGTGGCCGATCACCGAACTGTGGGTCGATCCCGCGCGAACGCAACCAGTCGGCCAATGCCCGGCCGGTGCCAGCCGGCCAGCAGCGCACCGTTTCAGGCGCATACAGTTTGTATTCGACCAGTTCGGGCGACAAGCGCACCGTGCCGCGAACCAGCGCGTGGTACGCGATGATGACTTGGTTCATGCGCAGGAATTCGTAGACGCCGATCAGGTCCAGCGCCTGCACGTCCAGCGCGGTTTCTTCGCCGATCTCGCGCGTGATGCCGGCTTCGGGTGTTTCACCGGCCTCCATGAAGCCGGTGATCAACGCGAAGCGGCGGCCGGTCCAGGCCGCGTTGCACGCCAGCAGGATCTGCCCGCCCTGGTCGCTGCACTCCAGCACACCGGCCAGCACCGGGGTCGGATTGTTCCAGTGGGTCCAGCCGCAGGCCGGGCAGCGCAGCCGGACTTTGGGGCCCCCGTCTTCTTCGGCCACGATCGACGCAAGCGCGGTGCCGCACTGCAAGCAAAAACGTGCTGCAGGGGCCGACTCCGCTACCGCTGGCACGGTGCTCATGCAGGGAATACGCCGGTCGACAGATAGCGGTCGCCGCGGTCGCAGACGATGAAGACGATCGTGGCGTCGCGTACCCGCTGCGCGATCTGCAGCGCCACCCAGCAAGCGCCGGCCGCAGAGATACCGCCGAACAAGCCCTCTTCACGCGCCAGGCGGCGTGCTGTGTCCTCGGCGTCGGCCTGACTCACCTGCACCAGCTCGTCGATCGCTTTCGGGTCGTAGATCGCCGGAAGATAGGCCTCGGGCCACTTCCGGATGCCGGGTATGCGCGAACCCTCGGAAGGCTCTGCGCCGACGATGCGCACCTGCGGGTTCTGCTGCCGAAGGTAGCGCGAGACCCCGGTGATGGTGCCGGTGGTGCCCATGGCGCTGACGAAGTGTGTGACGCGCCCGTTGGTGTCGGCCCAGATCTCGGGGCCGGTGGTTTCGAAGTGCACCCGCGGGTTGTCTTCGTTGGCGAACTGGTCCAGCACCCGGCCCTTGCCGTCGCTCTGCATTTGCAGCGCGAGGTCGCGGGCGCTTTCCATGCCGCCGGACCGCGGCGTCAGGATCAACTCGGCGCCGAACGCCTTCATGGTCTGCGCACGTTCGATCGACAGGTCCTCCGGCATGATCAGCACCATGCGGTAGCCGCGGATCGCCGCTGCCATGGCCAGCGCAATCCCGGTGTTTCCCGAGGTCGCTTCGATCAGCGTGTCGCCCGGGCGGATTTCACCGCGTGCTTCGGCGCCGCGAATCATGCCGATAGCCGGCCGGTCCTTGACCGAGCCGGCCGGGTTGTTGCCCTCCAGCTTGCCCAGGACCATGTTGCCGCGTACGGTGTTTTCAGCAGCAGCGATTCGCTGCAATGCAACCAGCGGTGTTTTTCCGATGGCGTCTT
>JALYUN010000221.1 GCA_030853725.1 Pseudomonadota bacterium
GGCCGTGCGGGCGATCGTGGCCAAGGGCGCCATGCCGCCGCTGGTGCTGGCGGTGGACGATTGCCGCGCGGCTTGCGACCGGTTTCGCGGCGCCGGTGTCGAGATCACGCAGGAACCGGTGGAGCGATTCGGCACCGTCGACGCCGGGTTCCGTGACCCATCGGGCAACGCGGCCGGTACCGTGGTTCTGTCAGCCGCCGGGGTGTCGGGCTGGTTGTGGCAGCGGTCGCGCCCCGCTTCGCCGGCGATCTCGACCACCGCGGCAACCACCCTGACGATCCTGCCGTTCAAGCCGATCGTGGCCGATGCCCGTGACGAATGGCTGGAAATGGGCATGGCCGAAAGCCTGATCGCCCGCTTGTCGAACGTCCCCGGGGTGGCGGTTCGATCGGTCGGGTCGGTAAGGCGCTTCGCGGGCGCCGAGCAGGACCCGAACGGAAGTTCAAAAGCGGCAGCCGCGCTGGGCAACCTGTTGGCGCGCACCGGTCAGACTGCGCGCGCCAGAGCCGTGCTGAGCCGTTTCCTTCAAGTGGCCGAAAGCCGCTACCTGCCGCCGACATCCGCGGGCTTGGTCCATGCCGGACTCGGCGACAAGGAAGCGGCGATTGCCGCGCTGGAACGGGGGCTCGCGGTGCGCGATGTGCGCATGACCCTGGTCCGGCAAGACCCACGCTGGCAGCTCGTGAAGGACGACCCGCGGTTCGGGGCGATCCTGCGGCAGATGAAGCTGGGATGACGTGTCGACCGGTCGCAGTCTGGTGAGGACCCGCGGCCACCTGCCCGCTCGACTGTTCGCCGGCGCGCCCATTCACGGCCGTTTGCAGGGTCGCACTGTCTAACCGGTTAGACTGAAGTGTGTGCCACGCTGGGCGGTCCCGCGTTGGACCCCGCCTTGTCCACTGCAGGAAACCGTCGATGCACAAACTGTTCACAGCCCAGGGCTCGGTCGGGTCCGCCGCGGTCGAGGCTGCACTTCACCTGACGCGGGTGGAAGTCGAGTTCAACGATGCGCCGCCCTGGGACGGCGGACCCGCGCTGCAACAGCTCGGTCAGCTCAATCCGCTTGCGCAGGTTCCGACGCTGGTGCTGCCCAGCGGACGGGTGTTGACCGAGAGTGCAGCCATCCTGATCCATCTCGGGTTGACGCACCCCGCTGCGCGACTGTTGCCTGCCGACGCAGAGGCGCGGGCCCAGAACATCCGCGGTCTGATCTTCATTGCAGCCAACTGCTACCCCGACATCAGCGTGCTCGATTTTCCGGATCGCTACTGCGCCGACTGCACCGAAGACGACCGCAAGCGCATCCAGAGCAAAACGCGCGCGCACCTTCATCAACTGTGGTCGGCGTTCGCGAAATCCTTCGATGGCGCGCCGTTTCTGAACGGTGACTGCGTTGGCGCACTCGACCTTCTCGCCGCGTCGGTATCCAAGTGTTTTGGAACCCGGCCCTATCTGCAGCAGCACCACCCGGTGCTTGCCGCGTTGCTGACCAGGGTCGATCGCGATGACCGGTTTGCGAAGGTGCACGACAAACACTGGCCCCCGGCCCCGCAGTGAACAGCCCACCGGTGCGACGGGTTTCGGCGGGCGTCGGCGGCTGCCTTGCGCTGGAATTCGCCAACACCGCCGGTGATCACCTTGCGGCCAGTCCATTCGAGCGCCTGTCTTCGTGGCCGAACTTCGCAACCTGGTGCGTCGAGCAACTGATCACTGACAAGCCAACGGCGGCTGTCATGGCCAGGTTCGAGTGTGACCTGGCTCCAGTGATCGGGTTGCGGGAAACGGTGTTCGAAATCGGCTTGGCGAGCGCACGCCAGCAACGCCCCCGAGCCAAAGCGCTGCAGTTGCTGCTGGCGGCCGCAGGCGGCCCGTCGCCCGGCGTCCGCATCGGCGCCACGGGCACGCGCTGGCGCTGCGGCGCTGAAAACGAAGCGCAACCGGTTCGCAGCCTGCTGGCGCGCGAAGCGCTGGCGCTGTTCTGTTCACCGAGTGCAGCGCAAATCCGTGTCTGTGCCGGCGACCTCTGCGGCTGGCTCTTCGTGGACGAAAGCCGCGGTCTGCCGCGGTTGTGGTGTTCGATGGGGGACTGTGGCAACCGAGCCAAAGCCCGACGTCACCAAGCGCGAACCGTGACAAAGCAACCATTCAGCGACCGGACTGCCGTCAGGACGAAATAAAATCAGGGTTTTCCCGTATTACCAGGTATTTACCCTTATCCTCGGCGCCAACGCAACGCGCTTCAGGAAACCCCGATGACCACTTCAACGATCAACGACCGCTCCCTTAACCAAACCGGCGCCCAGTCGCCCACCCACATGATCAAAGAACTCTTCCGTGCCACCCCGCTGTTTCTGTTCTTCACCGCGCTGGGTGCTGCTGCAAGCCAGCCGCGATAAGGCGCGTTTGCAGGCAGGTTTGCCGGCGAGGTCGCACGCGGGGATGTGTGCCCCGCGGCCGGCGCGCCGGCCGAGTGCCGACGTGAATGGCGGCGTCGCCGCTCAACCCGGCTTGGCCGAGCCGCCAGAAATTCTCGACACATGCAAGAGGTTCGTGGTTCCGGACTCGCCGAACGGCAGTCCGGCCACGATGACGACGTCGTCCCCGGCTCCCGCGAAACCCTCGATCACCGCGATGCGGTTGGCCCACCGCACCATGCGCGCCACATCGTCGACCTGATCGACACGGACCGCGTGCACCCCCCACACCAACGCCAGGCGACGCGCTGCCGCAGCGTCGGTCGTCAGGCTCAGGATCGGCACCGCCGGCCGCTCGCGTGCGGCACGCAGGCTCGTGAAGCCCGACGATGTATAGGTCACCAATGCAGCCGGCTGAATCAACGCCGCCACGCGCCCCAAGGCGCAACACATGGCATCTGCAGTGGTCGACTGCGGCGGGCTGTGCGACGCATCGATGCCGCTGCGATAGGTCG
>JALYUN010000061.1 GCA_030853725.1 Pseudomonadota bacterium
GCGCTACACCCTGCACCTGCCGGTGTCGTCCCCTTATCGGCTGGCCGACATGGCGGCCGATGCCGTCGGGGTGTTGGACGCGCTGGGGCTGCAAAGCGCGCATGTGTGCGGCGCTTCGCTCGGGGGCATGGTCGCGCAGCATCTGGCTGCGCAGCACCCGCGCCGGCTGCGCAGCCTGACCTTGATGATGACGAGCAGCGGTTCGCGCAAGCTGCCCGGGCCATCGTTGCGGGTGCAGCGAGCCTTGCTGTCGCGCCCGTCGAAGCCCGGTATCGATGCCGCGGTGGCGCAATTGAAGTCGCTCTTGCAGGTCATCGGCAGCCCGGCCTACCCACCCGATCCGGCGGTGCTGGACCAGCGCCTGCGCGCCGCGGTGCAGCGGGCACTGCGACCCGCTGGCGTGGTGCGGCAGCTGGCATCGGTGGCCGCCGACGGCGACCGCAGTGCAATGCTGGCCCGCATCGAGGCGCCCACCCACATCATCCACGGCAAAGCCGACGTGCTCATTCCGGCTGCTGCTGCTCATGACCTGCAACGCCGCATTGCCGGCGCGACGCTGGACCTTGTTCCTGGCATGGGGCATGACCTGCCCGATGTGTTGTTGCCGCGCTTTGCCGATGGCATCAGCGTCAATGCGCGCCGCAGCGATAACCGCATGAAGGTCATTGACCGAGCATGAGCCGATCGCCTGCGCGCGAAGGGTGTCTGCACTAGGCATCACGACCCGAGTTTCAAGGCGCCGTCTGACGCGGGCGGCGAGTTCCAAGGCAGACACTTCGACTCGAATGCAAGCGCGCCGTGCTCAGCGCGCAGTCGATTCGAGTTTCGTTCTGGAGGTTTCATGACCACTCGCCGAGGTTTCATCCGCATCTTGCCGCTGGGCCTCGCTGGCGCCACCAGCCTGCCACTGATCGTTGCGTGCGGGGACAAGACGCCGCCGCCGTCACCGTCACCGGCTATGCCTTCGTCCGAGTCGACGCCGCCACCGCGTGCGACCAACCCGGCGCCTGCGATGTCAGACGCGTCGGCTCCCGGCGCCAGCGGGCCGGGAATATCGGACGCATCGACCCCGCGTCCTTCCGCCGGCATTGCGCTGGTCACCCCGCAGGACCCGGCGGCGATCGCCCTGGGATATGTGGCGGTGGCCAGCTCGGTCGATGCCGGCAAATACACCAAGTACGCGCCCGGCCAGAACTGTGGCAACTGTGCGTTGTATCAGGGCAAGGCCGGCGATGCCGAGGGGCCGTGTCCACTCTTCGGCGGCCGCCATGTGCTGGCCGCCGGGTGGTGCAGCGCGCACGTCAGCAAGGTCTGACGACAAGCGGGCAGCGTGCTGCGGCGAGCCCGCTTCCGATCCTTGGCGAATGATGGTTGGACGTCCGGGCGGCTAGGCAGGCTGCCACGGCCGGATGACGCGTCAGCTGCTTTCGAGCAGCGCCACGGGAAATTCGCGCAGCACTTCGGACAGTGACAGCACCCGTCCGCTGCTGTCGACGTTGCGCCCGCTGATGGCGTCGATGAACTCGATCGGCCGCGACAACGGGTCGGCATCGCTTCCGGGCCACACGATTTCTGTGCCCAGCCACACGTCGCCGACGGGTGGCTCGCCCACCGCCAACCCCAACATGGCAGGCAGCCGTGTGGCGACCGACACCAGCCACGTCGCCCCGTCGCGCCGCGCAAAGGCCACCACGTGTTCGGCCCGTGGCCCGGTGATTTCCAGCGGCACGTACTCGGCTCGCTCGAGCATCGGGCCGTGGCGTGCGCGCAGCTGCAGCGCGCTCCAACTGACCCAGAATTTGGCGCGGCCGTCCGGCGCTGCGGTGAGCCACTCGTGAAGCTGGCGCTTGCGCAGGTCTGCATCCACGCCAGGGCTTCCATGGGCCTGCGCCTGGTGCAGCATCGCGCGCCGCCGGGTGTAGTCCACCGCGCGACGGTTGTCGGGGTCGACCAGCGACAACTCGATCGCTTCGTGCCCCTGGTAGTAGTCGGGTACGCCGGGTGACAGGCCTTTCAGAACCGCCAGGCTCAGCCCGTTGAGCGCGCCATACCAGGCGATGAGCGCCACCGTGGCCTGCAGATCGGGCAGAAACAGGTTGCTTTCGCGGCGTGTCAGCAGCGCCGTGATGAATTCCTCGAGCGCTTTTTCATAGGCCGGGTTCGGGTTCATCCAGCTGGTGATCAGCTTCGATTCCCGGCTCGACTTGAGCATCGCGGCCTGCACGCGGGACATGTAGTCCGCCAGCGCCCCCTCGTCGAGTTCACCCACAGGCAGGCTGCCGATGAGTGTCTGGTAGATCAGGTACTCGTCATTGCGACTGGGCGCCCGTTCTCCGTCGACGGTGTGCTTGTGGCTTCGCGCCAGGCGGCTCCAGCGCCGCGCCGTCAGCCGCCATGCCGCGGGCATTTCGCTGATGACGTCGATGCGCAGCCGCACGTCTTCACTGCGCTTGGCGTCGTGCGTCGACGTGGCCAGCATGGCCGCCGGGCGCTCGGCCTGCCGTTCCTTGTTGATGGCATGGAAAGCGGCCACCGAGATGCCGAAGTCGTCGGGTTCGCCACCCACGTCGTTGAGCGAAATCAACCGCTGGTGACGATACAGCGCGGTGTCTTCGATGCCCTTGGCCACCACCGGCGCGGTGTACTGCTGCAAGCGCTGCGCAAAGC
>JALYUN010000257.1 GCA_030853725.1 Pseudomonadota bacterium
GTTCATCTGGGCATGCCCACGATTCCACCCATCAGCGACCTGCCATTCGGCCGCTTCGAGGACGTGAGTCTGCCCGGCTACGACTTCGAGACGGACCCCTATCTGGAACCGTACCGCCACTACATCCACCACCCGTTCATGGGCGACCCTGCGCTAACGGGTACGGGGTTTCCTGGCTTCAGTCCGGCAGACATGAATGCCATTCTTCGATTCGCGAACCAGGGCGTGAACATCGTCAAGACCACGACGTTGACCGTGGACACGGCGCGCAAGAGCGGTGGCATCGCGAGTCTGCCCTTCACGATTCGTGAAGCCAAACCGGTCAGCATGAAATCCACCTTGTGGATTCAGGAGCTCCAAGAAAAAGATCCAGAGGGCAGGCCGAAGTTGCGCCTGCAGTACTCCCAGGTCGTCATGCTGCAGTTCTTTCGCCCGCGTCAGGACGGATTTCCCGGCGCGGCTGTCTGGCCGCATATCAGCATCGCCACCTTGGAGAAAGTGCCAGCGGCCTACCCACCGGTGGCGGCGTAGACAGCGTTCCGGGTGCACTGGCGCATTCGGCGCCGCCAAGCGCTCCTCAGACGCTGACCGCGTCGTCCCACGGCGCCCGGCCTGGAGCGGCGGCGACCGACGCCGGTATTGCCAACATGGCCGAAACGGTGCCAGGTTGCAGCCAGCCACCGAGTGCGGCAACCAAATCGGGAATCAACTGCTGCAACTCGCCGGTGACGATGGCCACGTCGGCGTCGAAGCCGTTGTCGTCGTCGGCCGACCTTGCGGTTGCGGCTGCTGCGCCAGGGCCTTCCAGCGCCAGGTCCAGCAGCTCGATCTTCTTCAGCGCCAACGCTTCGGTCAACACGAACGACACTCGGCCGCGCCAGGTCAGCGCCAGTTGCGTCGGCAACTTGCCTTGGCGGATGTGCTCGCCGACCTCGTCGATGTCGAGCGTGTGGCGGGCGTAGCGCACCAGCGACTTTTCGCTGTCGGGCTGCTTCAACTCGCAGTCGCGGTCGATCGTGAAACCGGCCGGTGCTTCTTTCTCGCTCAACCAGGCCGCCATCGCCACGGCCGGCGACTGGGCGGTCTGCAGCAGGTTCAATTTCAGGTCACCCGCCAGTGCCTGCAGCAACGCGGCGACCACGCGCTCGGCGCGGCGCACGCTGCCCACCCCCACCAGCAGCAACCGCGCTTCGGCGTCGATCCAGACCAGTGTGTCGCTGCGCTTCGGAAAGGCCCGCGGCAACAGCGCATGGACGATGTCTTCCTTCAGTTCCTTGGCGCGCTTGCCCCGCGGTCTGCTGCCCGTGTCCTTCTCCGCCTGGTCGAGCCGCTTGCCGAGTTCGGTCTTGACGACGCTGACCGGCACGGCCTTGGTTTCCAGACCCAGTTTCAAAATCCATTGGCCGGCCACGCTTTCCAGCAAGGCCGCGTGGGCCTCGCCGCGGGGCTCGATCCAACCGGCCGATTCAGGCTGCGAAGCACCGCATTCGATGAAGCGGGCTGCCGCCAGGCGTTGTTCCAACTGGGCTGCGGTGGGTGGCGTCCACTGCTCGATGCGATAGGCAATAGCGTTCTTGAACATGGGCGACTGGTGGTTCAGGGGCCGCGATCTTAGGGGTCGCCGACCGCTTCTGCGGTCGCGCTAACTGAACACACCCTCACGCAGCCACTTGGTGGCGACCCATTTTTCACCGGCCGTTACCGGTGCACCACCGTGCAGCGTGTGGGTGCTGGCATGGGGCCGGTCGTAGCTGAAGAAAACCGCATTGCCGCGCAACGGCGCCACTTCCAGCCCGACATCGGGAAACACCGTGGAACCGCCGGCGGTGGGGGTGTTCAGATAGACGATCAGCGTACCGACGCGTTGCCCGCCACGTTCCAGGATGCGGGGGGTGCCGGGGTGCACCGGGTCGAAGTAGTCGTGGTGCGGGCGGTACTCGGCACCGGGCCGGTAGCGCAGGATCTGCAGGCCTTCGCCGTGTTCCACCGGCCAGCACAGCAGTTCGGCCATGCGGGCTTCCAGCCGCGCGATCAGCGGTGTCTGGCCGCGTTCGAAGAACATGCCGTCGCTGGTGCGCGCGGCATTGACTTCGCTGCCACCGGTGGCGTTGTCCACCGTTTCCGATCGGGCCAACTTCGGCCGCGCCTGCGCCATCAACTCGACGCATTCGTCGTCGGTCAACAGCCCGCCCAGCACCAGCACACGGGGCCGCGACAGGCCGCTCAGCACGCGCACGGTCTGGCCGTCGGACAAGGTGACTTCGCAGGCACCACCCAGCACTGGCTCCGGCACGGTGTTGGCCGGCGGCAGCGCGGTGTCGGGCGGGTCGTCTGCGTCGTCGAGTTTGCGCAGGTGCTGGCGCAGCGTGCGCTCCATTGCGTCCAGCGCCACGGCTTCTTCCCAGCCGCTGGCTTGCATGGCCTGCACCACGTCCTGCGGGCGGCAGCCGGCTTCGGCCTGGGCGACGATCCAGTGCCGCAATTCTTCGGTGACGACCTGGGTGGTCAATGCAGGGGTCTTCATGAACGCGATTTTGCCGCAGTCGATTTCAACGCCGGCTTCAAGCCCGCCGCCTGAAGACCAACCGGTCGGGCGCGGAAGCTTCGGCGTCGTAGGCATAGCCGTCGGCATCGAAGGACTGCAAAGCGCGCAGGCTGCGCGCCCGCTTGCGAATCGCATGGCGCGCCATCGCACCGCGGGCCTTCTTGGCAAAGAAGCTGATGAGCTTGTAGCGGCCGTCTTTCCAGTCTTCGAACACGCAGTCGACGACACGCGCCTGCAGGGCCGGGCGCAATGCGACCTTGGCGTATTCGATCGAGGCCAGGTTGACGACGATGGGTGACGGCTGATCGGCCAGGCGTTCATCGATCAGCGTGGCCACGGTGTCGCCCCAGTAGGCGTACAGGTCCCTGCCCCGCGAGGTCTTCAGCGCCGTGCCCATCTCGAGCCGGTAGGGCTGCAGCCGGTCCAGCGGGCGCAGCGCGCCGTACAGGCCCGACAACAGCAGCAGATGGTCCTGGGCCCAGCGCAGGTCTGCGGTGTTCAGGCTGACCGCGTCGAGCCCGGTGTAGACATCGCCCGCAAAGGCCAGTACCGCCGGCTTGCTGTTGGCGGCGGTGGCCTTGGGTTGCCAGGCGGCATAGCGTTCGACATTGAGCTCGGCCAATGTTTGCGACAAGTCCATCAAGCTCGCCACCTGCCGTACCGACTTGTGGCGCAGCGTACGGATCAGTTCGGCAGCGCGGTCAGCGTAGAGCGGTTGGGTGGCATGACGCAACACCGGCGCTGACACGGCGGTGTCGTAGTCCAGGGTCTTGGCAGGGGACAGCAGCAACAACATGGCTCGGTTCGCTTCGGTTCAGTTCGGCTCGGTCGCTGGCGGCAACGACGGTACGGCACCGAGCGCGGCCTGCCAGGTGCGCAGCGGAATGTGGGTTTGCAGGCGCTGCAGCGCGCAGTCGATCAGCGCGGCGTGCAGCACATGACCGACACCGTTGGCGATATCCAGTGTGGCGTCGCCTTGCAGTTCACCCAGCAGACGCAGCGCCTGGCGCGACCCTTCGGGTGGAATCACCGTGTCGTCGGCACCATGAAACAGATGCAGCGTGGTGTGGCGCGG
>JALYUN010000274.1 GCA_030853725.1 Pseudomonadota bacterium
CGCCGGCCGTCGACCGCAGGATCAAGCAGGGTCCGCGCGATCGGTGCAGCCTCGCGCCCGCTGCGCGGCCCCCGAAAGGCGTTGGGCCAGCGCGCCGATCCCGTTTGCCACGGCGTGCGCTGCGAGGGCCGAGCCCAGCAGCGGCCCAGCCAGAATGCGCCCGGCCAATGTCTGCGTGCGCGGCGCCCAGCGCAGGGTCGAACCCTGGCCCTGGAAAGCCGACTCGACCACCGCAAATTCGTCCGCATTGATCTGCACCGCGGCGCCGGCTTCCAGAAAGTGGTCTCCCTGGGCTCCGTTGCGGGTCAGCCAGAGGCGACCTGTCAGCACCGTCAGCTCGCCGCCCCGTCGGTCCAGGTGCCGAGCCTGGCCGGCGGCAAGGGACTCGATCCCCCGTTTCGAGCCATTCCTGCTTTGCGTCTTCATCATCAATCTCCTGCGCAGTGAAGCGCCGTGGATGCCTATGATCCGAACCTACGCCTGCACAGTCCAATGACTTCGCCGCTGCAGATCTATTCCAGAACCGAATGAATGACCTGACCCGGCGCGGACTGGCCTTGACGCATCTGCGGGCCTTCGAGGCGGTCGCGCGCAAGCTGAATTTCAGCGCCGCCGCGGCCGAGCTGTTTCTGACGCAGTCCGCGGTCAGCCGGCAGATCAAGGCGTTGGAAGACGAGCTGGGGTCGGCTCTCTTCGTGCGCGGCACACGCCGCGTGGCGCTCACCTCGCATGGGCAGACGCTGCTGCGGGCGGTGGAGGCCAGCGTGCCGAAGATCGATGCGGCCGTGCGCCAGATCCGCAGCGCCGGCGGGCGCAAGCGGGTCAACGTCACCACCTTCGCCTCGTTCGGCTCGATGTGGCTGCTGCCGCGCATCGAGGCCTTCCAGCGCGATCATCCCGACATCGACATCCGCGTTTCGGCCGAAGATGCGCTGGTCGATCTGGACGACCCGGAGCTGGACCTGGCGCTGCGTTACAGCGCGCCGGGGCCTTCGGTGGCCGGGGCTTCCCGCTTGTTCGGCGAGGTGTTGACACCGGTGGTGAGCCGTTTGCTGGCCGAACGGGTGCAGGGCGGAAACGCACCGCCCCTGGCGGTGCCTGCCGATCTGGCGCAGCACACGCTGGCCGAAGAAGACGACGGCCGTACCAGCTCCCAACTGCTGAGTTGGCGACGCTGGCTGACGTTGCATGGCGAACCTGCCTTGCAACCGCGACGCTGGCTGTATTTGAATTTCACCTACCAGCAGGTTCAGGCTGCGCTGTCCGGTCACGGGGTGGCGTTGGCGCGCATCGCGTTGGTGTTCGAAGCGCTGCAACGCGGAGAACTGATCGAACCCTTCGGGCTGCAGGGCCGCATTCACAGCCCCAGTGCTTACTGGCTTTTGGTCGGCCCGGGGCGGGCCGACCGGCCCGAAGTGGCCCGCTTTCGCGATTGGGTGCTGGCGCAGGCGGTCGAGACGCGGCGCGCGCTGGGCGAGATCGAGAACGAAACCGAAACCGAAACCGAAACCGCCGCCCGAGTTGTTGCCGCCGACCCCTGACGCCCGGTCAGCGCGACAGACGACGCGGCGGTGGCTTGGGCCGCTGGCTGCGTGGGCCGTGCGGCGTCGGCGGTGCATGTCGCCGTGCCGACCGCGCCGCCGCTTGGCGCGGGCGCGTCACATCGGCGATCAGCATCAGGGCACGCACGGTGTCCTGCACCGCCTCGGCCAGATCGGACGGTGGTTCCAGCGTTTCGATTACGGCCAGCAGCGCGTCGGCGTCTTCCAGGTCGTCGGGGTCGAAGTGCATGAACAGCAGTGCCAGCGGCTCGACCAGTTCCGGATCGGGCGAATCCATGACCGCCGGAAAATGCTCCATCGCGGCCGCGAAGCCGGCTGTCCATGGCAGCACGCTGTCGGACAGGGAAGGGAAGGCAGCGTCGATCTCAGCGCCGGTTTCCGGACCGGCAGCAGGTTCGGCAAACGGGTCGACAGTAACCGGATCGCCGTCCAACGCGTAGATCCAGGGATCGAACCACTGCCGCTCGGCGATGGCATGGTCGAGCTCGGCAAAGCGTCGCAGCACCAGCGCATGCAACGGCTGCAGGTCGACGCCAGCCGGTGCCGGTTGTCCATCGACATCGACCACGTGCGCCAGCCACCGCGACGGCGGGGGGCGCTGCGGCTGCAGCAGCACGCCGCACAGATAGCCGTCCAGGGCAGAGACATCCAGCGGCTGCAGCGGCAGCGGCAGTGCGTCGAGCAGCGCTTGAAGCCGCTGCAGGTCCGCGTCGTTCAGCACCGGGACCGCCGCGCCGGCGGGGGAGTCCTGCTGCGCAGGCATCGGTGCCTTGCGTGGCGGTTGGGGGAGCGCGGGAGGTTTTGAACGCATCAGCCGATTCTCGACCATCGGCAGTCGGACCTAGACTGTGGCTGCGGACACCGGATTTGCCCCGCCGTCGCCTGTCGATCTTTTGGCACCTGGACCTGCACCTGAGCCCATACCGGCGGCGAGCAGTCGGCAGGGCCACCCCTGAAACTGACCTTCGTCCATAGGGGTTCGCAACGGTGCATCTGACTCGAACTCAACTCGCCGTGGCGCGCGGCATGGCGCTGGCGCTGGCAGCCGCCATACTCCTGTTTTCAGCCACCCTGGCGTATCGGCCGATCACCGATATCAACCTGGCGAAACGGCTGCTGGTCGCTGCGATTTCTACAACGAGTCCCGCAGTCATTTTATTCTTCTGCATTGCCCGGTTGGCCAGGCATCGATATTTCACAGCCGAAGATATCGACGGCAGCGGTCTGACCGACGGTAGCCGGAAGGCTCGCGAACTGCAGGCCATACTCCAAAACTCGCTCGAACAGCTCGCTCTGGCAGTGCCGGTCTACCTCGCATTCGGCCTGCTGGCTCCCGGGTTTGCGGTGTCCATGATCCCGATGGCGGCGATCATGTTTTTCGTCGGCAGGGTCTTGTTCATGATCGGCTATTCAAGAGGGGCTCCTTCCCGCGCATTCGGATTCGCCCTGACGTTCTACCCGACCGTTATCCTGTTGATTCTCACTCTGTTCAGAGCCGCGCTCGCGTTCAGCTAGAACCACCCACTGAAGCACCCCGGGTTGGGCAGACCCGTTCGAAACGCCCCGAGGCGGCGACCCGCCATCATGGTATCGACAAAGGAAAAACGATGGCGAAATACAAGCTGGTAATCCCAATGCTGCTGGCTTGCGCCGGGGCGATGGCCCAGGATGCCGTGCAAACAGACGGCGACAAATACAAAGTCATCTTTGAAAACGAATGCGTCCGGGTGCTCGACTACAAGGATCTGCCTGGGCAGGCCACCCACCAGCACAAGCACCCCGCCTTCGTTTTGTATGCATTCGACCCTTTTAAAAGGTCGATCACTCTCCCGGACGGCAAAATTCTCCAACGGCAGTTCAAGGA
>JALYUN010000275.1 GCA_030853725.1 Pseudomonadota bacterium
AACGCGGGTCGAAGTTGAACGAGCCGACAAAAATGCGGTCGCGGTCGACAGCGAAGGTCTTCGCATGCAGGCTGGCCGCTGAACTACCGCCGACGCCACTGCCGCCCAGATGCTTCTTCGGTTTGCCTGCGATGCCCTCGGCCGCGACCGACCGATTTCGCCGGGGAGGCGCCGCCTGGCGCTGCAATTCGTACAGCGCGATGCCCGCTCGCAGCAGGGCCCGGCGGCGCTTGGCATAGCCCGCGTGCACCACGGCCACGTCGGTGCTTTCCAGCGCATTCGTCAAGACCCGGATCGCCACGCCATCGCGTGCCAACCCGGCCAGGTCGGCCACACCCTGTTTGCCGGGGACGAAGTAGGCCGAGACCAGATCGAGTTCATGTTGCGGCCGCCCCAGCGCCGCCACCAGGCGGGCCGGGAACATCGTGTCGGGCTGTGCCTGCCCGAGCGCTTTGGCCGGGTCGTCGCTGATGAGCTCGGTGGGCACCCACTGCAGATCGATCGTGCCTTGCCGCAGCTCGTCGACGAATTCGCTTTCGCGCACCGCCTGCACATAAGCGGCAGCGCGCGGCGACGTTTCGACGTCGGCCGCCCGCGCTAGCAAGTCCGCCAATTGCGCAGGGGTGGCCGGCGACAACAGCCGGGCTACTGGCACCGCCGACGCACAGTTCCAATAACGGTCGAAGTCGGCCGACACGGCGCGGGCCACTGGGCCGACGGCCAGCACGTCCAGGTCGTTGAAGAGCAGGGCGTCGCCGGCTCCGAAATACTCGTCGCCGATGTTGCGACCGCCCACGATCGTCGCCTGGTTGTCGATCGTGAACGACTTGTTGTGCATGCGGTGGTTCAACCGCGTGAAGTCGATCAGGCCGTTGAGCCAGCGCAGCTTGCGCAACGTGTAGGGGTTGAAGAGGCGGACCTCGATGTGCGGGTGCAGGTCCAGCGACGACAGCGCTGGATCCAGCCCCTGGGTGTTGTGGTCGTCCAGAAGCAGCCGCACCCGCACGCCGCGCTCGGCCGCTTCGTGCAGGGCCTTGAACAGCAGGGTGCCCGTCAGGTCGCCGTGCCAGATGTAGTACTGCAGATCCAGGCTGCATTCGGCTTCGCGAACCAGCAACATGCGTGCAGCGAAGGCGGCATGGGGTTCGCGCAACGGGTAGACGCCGCTGGCCGTGTCGCCCGGCGGCCGCGCCTGAAGCAGACGCATCACGGCCGCGCCGAGCACCGTGCCCGCGGTATCGGACAAGGCAGCCGATTCGCTGCGGCCTGCCGGCGAAGGCAGACCCCGGCCGAGCTTCGACTTCAATGCAGCTTCACCCGGCCCGAGACGCGCCGTTGCAACAGCCGCGCCAGGGCCAGCACGGCGGTGCCCGGAATGCCCAGCAGTGCGCGGTGGTGGTTCAGGTGCAGAGACATGTACATCCACTTGGCCAGCAGACCGCTGATGAAGAAATCGCGGCCCGACAGCGACCCCATCAAGTTGCCGACGCCGTGGTTCTCACCCAGCGACACGAGCGATCCGAAGTCGCGGTATTCGAAGCAGGCGCCCCCAGGGTCTTGACCTTGCAGTCGCTGCCGCAGGCTCTGCAGCAGGAAGTCGGCCTGCTGGTGTGCGGCTTGGGCGCGGGCCGGCACCTGCTGGCCTTCGTGCCACGGGCAGGCGGCGCAGTCGCCCATGGCCAGCACATCGGGCGCCGAAGTCTGCAGTTGGCCGTCAACGACGAACTGGTTCTTGCGGTTGACTTCGAGGCCCAGCGCAGCGTTGTGATCGGCGGCCTTGATGCCGGCCGCCCAGACGATCAGGTCGGCCGCAACCTCGCCGTGGCTGGTGACGAGTGCGCCATCGCGCACCGCCGTCACTTGGGTGCCGGTCAGCAGCTTCACGTCTTGCCTGCGCAACGCCTTCGCCGCTTGCGCGGACAGCCGCTCGGGCAAGTAGCTCAAGATGCGGTCTGCCGCTTCGACGATCGTCAACTCGAAGCCGAAGGCCGATTCCGGGCGCACGCTCTGCAGCCATTCACGGTGCGATTCGCGCAGTTCGGCGCAGAGCTCGACACCGGTGGCGCCGCCACCCACCACGGCCAGTTTCAACACCCGTGGCGGCTGGTACGAAGCCTTGGTGAAAGCGATCAGCAGTTCGGCGCGGAAGCGCTCGGCATCGGCTGCGCATTCCAGGACGAAGGTGTGCTCTTCGGCACCGGGCGTGCCGAAGAAGTTGGACCCGCTGCCGGTCGCCAGCACCAGCCAGCGCCAGCCGATGGTTCGCGGTGGCAGGATCAACTCGCCGCTCGGGTCCTGCAGTTCGGCCAGCGTGAGGCGGTGCGCTGACGCTTTCAGGTCTTGCAGCGTCCCGAGTGCGAAGCTGAAGTGATTGCGCCGTGCCAGCGACAAGTAAGACAAACCCTCTTGGTTCGCGTCGAGTGTGCCAGCCGCCACTTCATGCAGCGTCGGCTTCCAGATGTGGCGCGCGCTGCGGTCCACCAGCAGCACGCGGCTGCGGCCGGGCGGTCCCAGGCTGCGGCCGAGCTTGCACGCCAGTTCCACGCCACCGGCACCGCCACCGACGATCACCACCTCGAACTGCCGGGCGGCGGTGCTGGCCGGATCAGATCGATCAGATGGCATGGCGGGCGCCAGACGACTGCCGAACGATTCGACTCAACGGCCGGCTCGACCCGGCGCGTCGACCTGCAAGTCAGGATGCGCAGCCGCGAACTCGGGCAGCGCCATCAGCGCCGCGCCCACTGCGGCCACACGCGGATGCGCGTCCAGCGTCAACTTGAAGCGCGCCGCACCGATCAGGTGGCTGGCCAGCGCCAGGTCGGCGATGCTGGTCTGCTCGCCGTGGCAGCGCGTGGCACCGTCGTGCAGCAAGGCTTCGTAGGCATTCAGGCCCTCACGAAACCAGTGTGCGGCCCAGTCGCCGATGGCCGCGTCGTCGGCGCCGAATCGCTGCGTCAGTTGCGCGCGCACCCGCGGCACTACGATCGGGTGGGTGTCGGCGGCGGTCACCAGGAACATCGCCCGAACCCGGGCGCGGCCGGCGGCATCGGATGGCAGCAGCGGCGGCGTGGGGTGGGTTTCTTCCAGCCATTCCACGATCGCCAGACTCTGTGTCAGCGGCTCGGGCGTGGCGCCTTCTAGGGCCGGTACCGCGCCAGCGGGGTTGAGCGCGCGAAATTCAGCGGTGCGCTGCGCGCCTTGAGCCAGGTCGTGGGTGCGTTCTTCGAACGACACGCCCTTGAGGTTCAGCGCAATGCGCACCCGGTAGGTGGCAAGGGACAACCAGTAGCTGTGCAGGATCATCATGGGCGCAGTCTACGTGCGGCGCGGTGCAAGCCACCGCTTATGTCAAGCCACCGCTTAAGCCCGGGCAATGACTTTCACCGCGCGGGATGCCATCCGCCACCCAGCGCCTGGATCAGCGCAATCGCCGAGGTCTGCCGCGCCAGCGTGATCTGCAGCAGCGCGCGCCGTGCGTTCAGCGACGTGATCTGCGCTGCCACCACATCGGTGTAATTGAGCAGGCCGGCGCGGTACTGGTTGAGGACCTGGGTTTCGGTAGCGGCCGCGGCATCGGCGGCCTGGCGGGCGTAGCCCTGCTGCTCGACCAGGGCGTGGGCGCTCGCCAGTTGGTCTTCCACTGCCTGGAACGCAGTCAGTACCGTTTGCCGGTAACGCGCCACGGTCACGTCGCGCGCGGCTTCGGCTCCGGCCACCCGGGCGCGCGTGGCACCGGCGTCGAACACGGTCTGCGCCACCGAGGCTCCGAGCGACCACAGGGTGCCGGAAGCGTTGAACAGGCTGCCGATGCCGAGACCGGCTCCGGCCGAGCCGATCGACGCGCTCAGGCCCAGGCTCGGAAAGTAGGCTGCCCGCTGCACACCGATGGCGGCGTTGGCGGCTGCAACCGCGCGTTCGTTGGCAGCAATGTCGGGACGGCGTTGCAGCAGTTGCGAAGGCAGCCCGAGCGGCACGGCCGGCACTTGTTGCCCCCACGGCGAAGGCGCGACCGTCGAGTCGGCCGGCGCCTTGCCCACCAGCACCGCAATGGCGTGCTGCAAGCGCGCCCGAGTGGCCTGCAGCGAGGCCAGGCTGGCGCGGGCGTTGGCGAGCTGGGTCTGGGCCTGCAGCACGTCGGTCTTGGCGATCACGCCGGCGGCGTAGCGGTTCTGCGTGATCTGCAGCGCGCGTTCGTAAGCGGTCGCCGCGTCTTGCAGCAGCGCTATTTCGGCATCGGCTTCGCGCAAAGAGTAGTAGTCGATCGCCAGCTCGGCTTGAGCCGAAAGCGTGGCCGAAGCCAGATCGGCAGCGCTGGCTTCGGCGTTGGCGGTGGCTGCGTCGACGCTGGCTGAGAGCCGGCCCCACAAGTCGGGCTCCCAGCTGGCACCGAGTGCCACTTGCACCGCGTCGCCCCGAGTGTTGCGGCCGCTGCCGCCGCTGCGCGTGGC
>JALYUN010000280.1 GCA_030853725.1 Pseudomonadota bacterium
CCTCCACCGTGGTCGGAATACCGGCAATGGCTTCCAGCCAGTAGCGGGCGGTCGACCCCGAATAGAAGCTGGTGCCACAGGCCAGGATCAGCACCCGCTCCACATCCTTGAAGATGGCATGCGCACCATCGCCGAACAGCTCGGGGCTGATGCCGGCCACGCCTTCCAGCGTGTCGGCCAGTGCCCGCGGCTGCTCGAAGATCTCTTTTTGCATGTAGTGCCGATACGGGCCCAGCTCGGCTGCGCCGCTGTGCGCCAGCACCGTGCGCACCGGGCGCTCGACCGCCATGTAGCGCCCGGCTTCATCGCGCGCGCTGACCCAGGCCTTGCCCGGTTGCAGGTCGACCACGTCGCCGTCTTCCAGGTAGACGATTTGATCGGTGACACCGGCCAGCGCCATCGCGTCGGAAGCCAGAAAGTGTTCACCGACTTCCGAGCCCGGCAGCGCGCCGACACCCATCACCAGCGGTGACCCTTGCCGGGCACCGACCACGCGCTGCGGCTCGTCGCGGCAGAAAACCGCAATGGCATACGCCCCGCGCAAACGCGGCAATGCCTGTTGCACCGCGTCCAGCAGGTCGCCGGCATACAGGCTGTGCACCAGGTGGGCGATGACTTCGGTGTCGGTCTGACTGTCGAAGACATAGCCGCGACCCTGAAGTTCGGCCCGCAGGGGGTCGTGGTTCTCGATGATGCCGTTGTGCACCAGCGCGATCTGCGACTTGCCGGGCACCCGGCGCTCGGCCGGGCCGTCGCTGAAATGCGGATGGGCGTTGTGCATGACCGGAGCGCCATGCGTCGCCCAGCGGGTGTGGGCGATGCCGGTGCCCGACGCGATGCCGTCGGCTTCGACGTTGGCTGCCAATTCCAGCACACGGGCGGTGCTGCGGGCCCTGCGCAATTCGCCCGATTGGTGAACCGCCACGCCGCAGGAGTCGTAGCCTCGGTATTCCAGCCGGCTCAGGCCCTGGACCAGGATCGGGACGATGTTGCGCGCGCTGACCGCGCCGACGATGCCGCACATGGGTGGATGCTCCGCTGGACTGAAGTGGCGGATCCTAGGTCAGGCTGGCTGAAGGTTTCACGCTGACTGGGATCTCACAGTGATCGAAATCACCAATTGAGCGCTGTCTTGGTGGAATCGTTCAGATAAGACCACCAGACTGCGCTAAGATTTTTTCCATGCCGCTTCCGGACCCGCCCCACAACGTCGCGCTAGACGCCACCGACCTGCGCCTGCTGGACCTGTTGCAGAACGATGCATCGCTGTCGAACCAGGCGTTGGCCGAGCGGGCCGCCACATCGCCGGCGACTGCCCTGCGGCGACTGCGCCGGCTGCAGGACGAAGGCGTGATCCAGCGCCGCGTGGCCCTGCTGGACGCCCACCGCATCGGCCCATCGCTGTCCGTCCTGGTCGAGGTGATGCTGGATCGACAAGGCGCCGAGCACCTGGACGCCTTCGAACACCGCGCGGTGGCCGAAGCGGTGGTGCGTCAGTGCTGGCGCGTGTCGCCGGGGCCGGACTTCATGCTGGTGGTGCAAGCTGTAGACATCGCGGGCTACCAGGCGCTGGTGCAGCGCCTGTTCACGCAGGACGCCAACGTGCGCAACGTCAAGGCCTACTTCAGCCTGCACTGCGCCAAATTCGACACCCGGGTGGCACTGCCGCAGGGCTGACTGGCAGGTCTGAAGCCGCGCTTTGAACCGCGCCCATCGAGAGCGCGGGGTCGCCTCGGTGCAACGCGCACCCGCCTCAACGCGGCGGCTGCATCTGTTGCCGCCAGCGCATCGCGTTGTGCACCCGGGTGCGAGTCGATGGGTGGTCGAAGAAGATCGCTTCTTCCCATGCGCCGGGGTCGGGCTTGCGGTATTCGGTCAGCTTCAACAGCACCTCGGCCATGCCCACCGGTTCTCGCGCCAGGTTCAGGCCGAACAGGTCGGCTTCGGTTTCCTGGGTGCGGATGATGGTGTTGATCAGCGGGGTGGCCAACAGCAGCCAGGCGCTGAGCACTGCCGACAGGAGCGGCAGCGACGCCACGTCGGCCACACCGGCAATGCCCCATCGCGCGCCGCGCCAGGCCAGGAGCCACCGCATCGCCCATTGCGAAAAAGCAAAGCCTGCCAGCGCGATGGCGCCGAACATCAGCAGCATCTTCGGGATGTGGTTCATCGCGTAGTGGCCGATCTCGTGCGCCATCACGGCGCGGACCTCTGCCAGGCTGGTGCGCCGCAGCAGGTTGTCGTTCATGCGCACCGACGCCGTGCCGAACATGCCACTGACATTGGCGCTGACACGGGTGGTCTGGCGCGAAGCGTCGAAGACCAGCACGTTGTCGACCGGCACACCATTGGCGCGTGCCATGGTCAGCACGGCATCCTTGACCGGCCCCGGCTCCGCGGGCTTGTAGGTGTTGAAGAGCGGCTCGATCCACAGTGGCGCCACCACCACCATCAAGGCCAGCAGCGCCATCGACAGCGCAGCGCCCCACAGCCACCAGCGTTCACCCGCGCGCCGCAGCACGGCATACAGCAACGCCACGAACAGCCCCCCGATCAGCGTGCCCACCGCCAGCTCCGTCATCTGATCGCCGAGCCACGCCCCCAAGCTCTGAGTCGCAAGACCGTAGGCATGCTCACGATAGAAGCCCTGCCACAGCGTCAGCGGAAAGACCAGCAGCGTGGTGGCGACGCTGAACGCCGCGCCAAATGCCGCGTCGCGCAGCAA
>JALYUN010000296.1 GCA_030853725.1 Pseudomonadota bacterium
CTGCTGCGCCACGCTGCGCGCGTCAGCCGCCATAGCGCGCTCGGCCGCGGCGGCGGCGGCCGGGTCGTCGCTGGCAAGCTGGACCCGCTTGCCGCTGGTGAGCTGGTTTTGCGCCGACACCAGCGCCTGCTGGCGTTGCTGCAGGCTGTTGATGGACGATTCGTAGGCGAAAGCAGTGGCGATGCGCATGGGGCTTCGTGGCGTTGGGCTTGGTTTCGTTGAACTTACCTTGCGGCGGTCTGCAGCAGCGTGTCGAACACCGCCTGCGCCACCTGCAGCACCTTGGCCGCGGCCTGATAGCTCTGCTGGTACTGGATCAGCCGCGCGGCCTCTTCGTCCAGATTCACGCCGGTCTGCGAGCTGAGCGTTTGCTCGGCCTGCTGCGCTGTCGAAGCCGAAATGTCGGCCGATGTCCGGGCGCTCTGCACCCGCGTGCCCACGTCGGAAATCGCCAGCGCCCAGGTGTCGATGGCGTTGCGGCCCTGCGACAGCGGCGCGTCGCGCAAGGCCGCCAGCGCCAACGCATTGCCGTTGTTGCTGCTCAGGGCGTTGGCCGGTGTCGGGTCGACGCTGACCGTGTCGCCGACCCGCGGCACACCGGCCAGTTGCAACGTGAAACCATTGATGCCGCCGATGGCGTCACCCGGGCGCCACGGCAGCCCGCTGGCACCACCGACGACAGCCCCGCCGGCGTCGAACAATTGATAGCTCAAGCTGAAATTGCCGCTGGCGTCGACGCTGTCGAAGCGCAGTTCGGCGCGGGCCCCGGGTGTGGGCAACGGCGACGCCGTGACCTGCAGCCCGGCAACGCTCGCACTGCCGGCGTTGGCCGGGGGCACGGCTGCGATCAGCGGTGATGCGGCGGCCAGGTCGCGCGGGTCGGCCAGCAGCGTCGTCATGCCGTTGGCGACGCGCGCGGTGGGTTGCAGCAGGAAGCGGTCGCCGGCCTGGATGTTGGCCAGGTCGATGCGCATGCCGTCGACCACATCACCGCTGGCCACGCTGCGGGCCACGCCGTCGGACAAGCGGGTCAGCGTCCAGTTGCCAGGCGTGCTGGTATCAGGGCGCAGGTCGTAGTCGCTGGCCTGCACGGCGCTCGCGTCGACGATCGTGAGTGTGGCGCTGCCGATCGGGCTGCCGCCGGCATCGCGCGCGTTGTTGGCGTTCGGGATGCCTTGCGACAGGCCCAGTCCGAACAGGCGCGCACCGGGTTGCCCGTTCAGGTCCAGGCCACTGGCTTGCTGGTTGTTGACCGCGGTGCCCACCGTCAATGCCAGCCGCCCGAGTTGGTTGCGCCCTGCCACCAGGTCCTGGTTCTGAAAACGCAGCAGGCCGGCCACGGTGCCGCCGCCCAGGCTGTTTTCGTCGAGCGTGCGGACCACGCCGCCGTCGACCACGCCGATCGCGCTGCGCTTCGGGTCCGTGCTGTCGGGCACGCGCCGCAGTTCGGCTGCTTCGGTGCCCAGCACCAGACGCTGGCCGCCGCCGACGAAGATGCCCACGGTGCCGTCTTCGGCATCGATGCGGGTCACTTGCACCTGTGAAGAAAGCTTCGAGATGAGCTGGTCGCGCTGGTCGAGCAAATCATTCGCCGGCTGGCCCAGACCGCGCAATGCGGCAATGTGCTGGTTGATACCGGCAATGCCGCGCGCAAGCTGGTTGATGTCGTCAACCGAGCCTTGCAACTGCGCGTCGACATTGCTCTGCGCGTTGTCCAGCGAAGCGCCAGCATCGGACAGCCGCGAAGCCAGGTCCGAAGCCCGTGCCAGCACCACCTGGCGCGAAGCCGCGTCGGCAGGGTGGCTCGCCAGGTCGCTCAAGGCATCGAACAGCGACGTGGTGGCTTGACCCAGACCCCCTTCGCCGGGCTTGAAGACCGTCTCCATTCGCTGCAATTGCGTCAACCGCGCAGCGTCCATCGCCGACAGCGAACTGGCGCTGGCCGACTCGCGGGTCAGGAATTCGTTGTGGGCACGCGATACCGTGGTGACATCGACCCCGCGGCCGAAGAAGCCCGCGCCGGTGTACTGACCCTGCGATGTCGCCAGGCCCACGCTCTGCTGCGAATAGCCCTGCACGTTGGCGTTGGCGATGTTGTGGCCGGTGGTCTGCAGCGCGGCGTAGCTGGCGTTCATCGCCCGCACGCCGAGTGCCATCAGGGTGGAAGCGCCCATCGTGGTTCAGCTCCTTCAGGCCGCAATCGAACGCTGCAGTCGCAGCGTGGTGTTGATGACCCGCGTGAGCTTGTCGGCATAGGCAGGGTCGGTGGCATAGCCGGCGCGTTGCAGGCCTTGCGCGAAGCCGGCCGCGCTGCCGTGCGGCCCGCTGGCCTTTGCAACCGCGGTTTGGTACCGCGGGCTGTCCTTCATCAGCTTGGCGTAGTCGGCAAAGGACTCGGCATAGCTGCCGTAGGCGCGGAACTTCGCCACCACCTTCTGCGCCTTGCCGTGCACGTACTCGGTGGTTGCGACCTCGGCCACCGGGCCCTTCCAGTTGGCGCCGGCCTTGATGCCGAACAGGTTGAACGAAGGCGTGCCGTCGCCATGGCGAATCTCTTTGCGTCCCCAGCCGGTTTCGTGCGCCGCCTGCGCCACCATGAAGGTCGCGGGGATGCCGGTGGCGGCCTCGGCCGCGGCCGCGGCCTGGCTGTGCTGCTGGACGAAGCCGGCCGCACCGGCCTGCGGAATGCGCGTGGGCGCGGGCTTCGTGGCGAGCGGTTCGGGCGTGTTGTTGGCCGAACCCGTGACGGGAATCGGCCCTGGGCTGATGCCCATCTGGCGTTCGAGCTGCTTCAAGATCGCTTCCGACAAGCCGCCGCGCTGGCCACTCATCTGCGTGGCGTATTGCGTATCGAGCATCTCGGTCCCCATGCTGCCCGCCATGCCGCCGCCCATGCCGCTGTCTTCGGTGGCTTGCAGCGTGGTCGAACGCATGCTCTTCATCAGCTCGTTCATGAACAGCGACTCGAACTGCTTGGCGGCTTCGCGCACCGCGCCTTTCGGGTCGGTGGCAGCGCGCGCCTTGAGTGTGGCGAGCGACGCGGTGTCGGTGGCCAGACCCTGCGAAGTGGACAGCGGAGTAGCGCTAAGTGGATTCATGTCAAACGCCCAAGGCGCCATCACCCAGTAGAGCCGCGGAACCGGCTTCGCCGAGCCGCAAGCGAGCGCCCCCTCGGGGGGCAGCGACCGATAGGGAGCGTGGGGGCCTCATATCACTTCAATCTCCGCGTTGAGCGCGCCAGCGCTCTTCATCGCCTGCAGGATCGCCAGCAGATCCAGCGGCGTCGCGCCCAGCGCGTTCAGTGCCTTCACCACATCGGTCAGCTTGGTGCCGGCGGCCATATTGACGAGCGCGCCCGGGGTCTGGCTGACTGAGATGTCCGAACGCTGGGCCTGCACCGTTTGCCCTTGGCCAAATGGCGCCGGCTGGCTCACGAGCGGCGTGGTGCTGATGGTCACCGACAGGTTGCCGTGCGCCACCGCACAAGCGCTCAGCGTTACCGCGTCATTCATCACCACCGAGCCGGTGCGCGCGTTCAGCACCACTCGCGCGGCGGGCTTGGCCAATTCCAGCGGCAGGTTTTCGATGTCGGCCAGAAAGGCTACGCGCTGCTCACCGGCAGCCGGCATCTGCACCCGTACCGTGCGCCCGTCCACGGCCGCAGCGACGCCTGCACCTTTGGCGCGATTGATGGATTCGGCCACCGCGCGCGCGGTGGCGAAGTCACTGGCCATCAGCGACAGCGACAGACTGTCGCCCTGGTTCAGTGGCGTCGGCACAGCGCGTTCGACCGAGGCGCCTTCCGGAATCCGCCCAGCGGACAGGTGGTTGATTTGCACCTTGGAGCCACCGGCCGAAGCGCCCGCGCCACCGACGATCAGGTTGCCTTGCGCCAGTGCGTAGATCTGGCCGTCAGCACCCTTCAGCGGGGTAGAGATCAGCGTGCCGCCACGCAGGCTCTTCGCATTGCCGACCGAAGACACCGTCACATCGATCGACTGGCCCGGCGACGCGAAAGGCGGCAACTGCGCCGTCACCATCACCGCCGCCACGTTCTTGACCGACAGTGCCGTGCCGGCCGGCAACGTCACACCCAGTTGCTGCAGCAGCGCATTCAAGCTCTGGCTCGTGAACGGTGCCTGCGTCGTCTGGTCACCGCTGCCATCCAGGCCCACCACCAGCCCGTAGCCCACCAGCGCGTTGCTGCGCACGCCCTGAACGGCAGCGACTTCCTTGATGCGTACCGAAGCCAGCGCGCCGGTCGGCCACCACAGCGCACTGCTGGCCAGCGCGAAGGCCAGCACCACGGTCCAGCGCAGCCAGCGCTCTACGCCGGGCTTGCTGTCCCGCAGCTCGAAGTGTTGCGGTTCGAATTCGGAATGAAGGTGCATCACGGCATCAGATCGGAAGAACGGTGAGGAACACGCGGCCGAGCCAACCCATCGCCTGGGCTTCGGCCTGCGCACCGCGGCCGCGCTGCTCCAGTCGCACGTTGGCGATCTGGGCGCTGGCCACGTTGTTGCCGGGCTGGATCGTGCGCGGGTCGACTTGCCCGGAGAAGCGCAACACGTCGACATTGCGGTTGACGCCGATCTGTTTCTCGCCACTGATCAGCAGGTGGCCGTTGGGCAGCACTTCACGCACCACCGCGGTGATGGTGCCGCTGAAGTCGTTGCTGCTCTGCGTGGCGCCCTTGCCGCCGAAGGTGTTGCTGGAGTTGGCTTCCGCTTGGGCGCGCGCGAAGGCCTTCGGGCTGATGCCCGGCAGCGCGGTCACGCCGGCCGAAAGCTTGCCGCTCTTGTCGACCGAACTGGTGCTGCTTTGGCTGGCACTGACCTTCTCCACGATCACCACCGTGACCGTGTCGCCCACCAGACGGGCGCGGTAGTCCTCGAACAGCGGGCGGTAGCTGACGGCCTGGTAGATCGAACCGTTCAACGCCGGCGCCGGCGCCACCAGCACCGGTCGCAGCGGTGTGGTGTCGGCCACTTCCACGCGCGGGAACAGCGTGCTGCAGCCGCCGAAGAGCGAGGCGGCGGCCAGCGCCAACACGACGAAGACGCGGCGCATCACAGTTGCGTCAGACGCTGCAGCATCTGGTCCGAGGTCTGGATCGCTTTCGAATTCAGCTCGTAGGCGCGTTGCGTGGCGATCATGCTCACCAGTTCCTCGACCACGCTGACATTGCTGCCCTCGACGAAGCCCTGCGCCACCTGCCCGTGGCCTGAGGCGCCGGGCGCTGCAGCGTTGGGCGTGCCCGAAGCCGCGGTCTCTGCATAGATGTTGCCGCCGCGCGCTTCGAGCCCGGCCGGATTGACGAACGAGGCCAGCTGCAACTGCCCGAGTTGCTGCGGCGCGGTCTGCCCCGCGACCGTCGCGTTGACGATGCCGTCCTGGCTGATGCTGATGGCGCTGGCATTGGCCGGAATCGTCAATCCGGGTTGCAACACATAGCCGGCATTGGTGACGACCTGCCCGGTGGCGTCGGTCTGGAAGCCGCCGTCGCGGGTGTAGCCGGTGCTGCCGTCGGGCATCTGAATCTGGAAGAAGCCTTCGCCCTTGATCGCGAGGTCGAGGTTGTTGCCGGTCTGCTGCAACCCGCCCTGGCCGAAGTTGCGGGTGGTGGCGGCGGCGCGCACACCCAGGCCCACTTGCAGCCCGGTCGGCAGTTGGGTCTGGTCGGAACTGGCCGAACCCGCGGGGCGCAGGTTCTGGTACATCAAGTCTTCGAAAGCCACACCCGAGCGCTTGTAGCCGTTGGTGCCGACGTTGGCCAGATTGTTTGAAATGGCGTCCAGTTTGGACTGTTGACCTTCCATGCCGGTCTTGGCAATCCACAGCGATCGCATCATGGTCGTGCCCCTTCGAAGTTGCCGGTCATCATCGGCGGGACTTGAGCTTTGGGAGCGGCGGAAAAGGCGGGGATTCACCCGGCTTGTTGCGTGCGAAGCTGTTGGCGACGGCCGGGCCGAATTCCGATGCGACCTTGAGGCAC
>JALYUN010000318.1 GCA_030853725.1 Pseudomonadota bacterium
GCATAGCCGTGTGACGCATAAAGCGCGGCGCGGGGTTCGTTAATGCCGCCGCCCGAGCCGTTGAGCACCAGGATAGCGGCCGGTGGCGCTTTGCTGCTGTCGGCTGCCGGCTGAAACAGCGTCCCGACCAAACCGTCTTCGCGGATCTCGCGGCGGGTGACACCGCTTGCCGCGAGTTGCTGCACCAGATCGGTCTGCAGCGCTGACCCATCGGCGCGCTGCAGGCCAATCACCGTGTGCAGGTCGGCGGCCGCTGCAGCGGCGAAGATCGCGCGCGGGTCGGCGCCGGCCTCCGGCGCCTGCGCCCACAGCAGACCCATCGGCGAGACACCTTGGTAGCTGCCATCGACCGGTGCGTCGCGTGCCAGGTCGACCGTGCCGTCGGCGTCGGCCACGAAGTGCGCCGCAGCCTGCCAGACCGCACCTTCGCCGCGCACGGTGCGGCTGCTCAGCGTCACCGGCTCTTGCGGCTTCAGACCCTTAACTACGATGCGCCGTGGCACGTCGATCAGCGCAACGGCCGGGCTGACCGACAGCGTGGCAACCATCGCGTGCAACGCCTTGCTTGCCAATCTACTTGCCGACTCTGGTGACTTGCATCGCAGTCGTGCGGTCACTCAACAGCGGCACCACTTTCAGGCCCTTCTTCGCCGCCCAGATGTTCTGGTAGTGGAACAGCGGGATGTTGCCCACGTCGTCGGTGACGAGCTTGGCGGCGTGGCGGAAGATGGTCTCGCGCCGCTTGGCGTCGAACTCCACCGTGGCAGCGTCCAGCGCCTTGTCGACCGATTCGTTGCTGTAGCGGCCCCAGTTGTTGGCACCGCGGCCGCGTGCCGGGTCGTTGGTAGCCAGGGTCTGCAACAGTCCATACCCGGCTTCGCCGGTGCCGTTGCCCCAGGCGATCACGCTCACGGCATATTCGTTCTTGCGCGCGCGGGACGAGTACACCGTCCAGGGCACCACTTCGACCTTGGTCTTGACCCCCGCGCGGGTCCAGAACTGCGCCACCGCCTGTACCGTTTCCGGGGCTTGGGGGTAGCGGTCACCCGGTACGTGGATGGTGATGCCGAAGCCTTGCGGGTAGCCGGCTTCGGCCAGCAGTTTCTTTGCCTGTTCGACGTTGTAAGGAATCGCCGGAATGTCGGGGTTGAAGCCGAAACTGCCTTTGGGCATCCACTGGTTGGCCACCGTCACGGTGCCTTGCAGCACGCGGTCGGCGATCGCCTTGCGGTTGATCGCCACCGACAACGCCTGCCGCACCCGCACGTCGCGCAGCGGGTTCTTTGCCAGCGGCTTGCCGTTGTTGTCGGTGATGTAGTCGTTCGGGCCTTCGCGCAGGCTCGGCTGCAGCAACATCACCCGCAGGCCGGGATAGGTGTAGACGCTGACCGACGCGGTCTTGCGCAGCTTCTCGACGTCGGTCACTGCGACCTTGTCGATCACGTCGACATCACCGGACAGCAGCGCCGCGGTGCGGGCCGCGCCGTTGTTGATGAAGCGGTAGATCACCTTGTCCCAGATCGGCTTCGGGCCGTAGTAGCTGGGGCTGACTTCGAACACGGTGCGGTCGCCCGGCACATAAGAGATGAACTTGTACGGGCCCGTGCCGATCATCGCGCGGCCGGCGTTGTAGTCCTCGGTGCTGGACTTCTCACCCACGTGCTTGCTGACGATGTAGATCGACGCGATGTCCAGCGGCAGCATCGGGTTCGGCACCTTGGTCTTGATGATGACCGTGTGCGGGTCTTTGGCGGTGACCGACTCGATGGTGCGCACCGCACCGGTGTACGGGGCCAGCGACCCCGGCACGTTCTTCACGCGCTGGAACGAGTACAGGATGTCGTCGGCCGTGAAGGGCACGCCGTCTTGCCATTTCACGTCGTCGCGCAGGTCGAACTGCCAGGTGGTGCTGTCCAGTGCTTTCCAGCTCTTGGCCAGCGCCGGTTCCAGCTTGCCGCCGTCGAGCGAATCGATGATCGAGTCCCAGAAGTGCAGCGCCAGCGAGCGGTCGCCGGCATGGTTGTTCAGCTGGGGGTCGGTTGAAGAGATCGGGTCGGCGAAGCCGATCGTCAGCGTCGCGGCATGGGCCGCCAGCGTCGATGCGAACGTCGATGCGATCAGGGCCGCGGCAATGAGGGTCTTGCGGTGGTTCATCGGGCTTCCTTGTTAACTGAAGAATGAAACGAACAGCGGCTATTGGACATCGTTGAGATGGCAGGCGCTTTGGTGGTGGATCGCGATGCCGCGCAATTGCGGCACCTCGGTTTCGCAGCGCGGCATGGCATGCGGACAACGGGGGTGGAAGTGGCAGCCGCTGGGCGGTGCGATCGGGCTCGGAATCTCGCCCTTCAAGGTGCTGAAGCGGGTGCGGCGCTGGTCGATGCGCGGAATCTCGGCCAACAGTGCTTGGGTGTAGGGGTGGTTGGCGTGGGCGAACAGTTCGTCCACAGGCGCGCTCTCGACGATGCGGCCCAGGTACATCACCGCCACCCGGTCGCACAAGTGTTCGATCACGCCCAGGTCGTGGCTGATGAACAGATACGCCAGCTGCAACTCGTCGCGCAGGTCCATGAACTGGTTCAGGATCTGGGCCTGGATCGACACGTCCAGTGCCGCCACGGCTTCGTCGCACACCAGCATGGCCGGCTGCACCGCCAGCGCGCGCGCAATGCCGATGCGTTGGCGCTGGCCGCCGCTGAACTGGTGGGGGTAGCGGTGGCGCAACGCGGGGTCGAGCCCGGCGCGCTGCAGTTGGGCGCTGACATAGTCGTCCTGACCCGTGGCGTCGGTCAGGCCGTGCAGCCGAGCCGCTTCACCGACGATGCGCGAGACCCGGTGCCGCGGGTTCAGGCTGGCGAAGGGATCCTGAAACACCATCTGCACCTTCAGCCGCGCCGCCAGGCGTTGCGTGGCGTCCAATGCTCGCAGGTCGTGCCCTTCGACCTGCACCGTGCCGGTAGTGGGTGCTAGCAGGCCGGCGGCGATGCGCCCGAGCGTCGACTTGCCGCAGCCCGATTCACCGACCAGGCCCACCACTTCGCCGCGCCGCACCGACAGGTCGACGCCGTCGACCGCATGCGTCACCACCGGTGGGCGTTGCCAGCCCCAATGCCGCAGCCGGCGCGCGATCGGGCCCGGTGCCGGACCGGCGCCGAAGCGCTTGGTGATGGCTTGCAGGCCGACCAGTGGCGTTCCGGCAGCGGCTTCGTCCGCGTTGTCGCGCAGCGTCATCGGCCAGTCTCCGGCACCGCGCCGGGATGAAAGCAACGCACTTCGTGCGCCGGCGCTTCGGCGCGCGGTGTGCTGATCTCAGGCGGGGTGCCGCAAACCGCACTGGCGCGCGCGCAGCGCGGCGCAAAGGCGCAGCCGGGCGGCATCTGCAGCAGGTTCGGCGCCATGCCGGGAATCTGCCGCAGCCGCTGGCCGCGTTGGCGGTCGACCCGGTTCGCACTCGGCAGGCTGCCGATCAGGCCCTGCGTGTAGGGGTGCTGTGGATGGTCCAGCACGTCGTCGACCGTGCCGTGCTCGACGATGCGCCCGGCATACATCACCGCGATCTCGTCGGCCAGGCCGGCCACCACCGACAGGTCGTGGCTGATCCAGATCAACGACATGCCGCGCTCGGCCACCAGCTTCTGCATCTCGGACAGGATCTGTGCCTGGATCGTGACGTCGAGCGCGGTGGTGGGCTCGTCGGCAATGATCAGCGCCGGCCCGTGCAGCAGCGCAATGGCGATGGCGATGCGCTGCCGCATGCCGCCCGAAAGCTGGTGTGGGTAGGCCAGCAAACGCTCTTCGGGACTCGGCAGGCCCATCGATGCCAACGTCTGCGCAGCGAGCTGCCGCGCGCCTGCGGTCGACATGCGCCGATGCGCCTGCACCGCCTCGATCATTTGCGTGTCGACCCGCAACACCGGGTTCAGCGTCGCCATCGGATCCTGGAAGATCATCGCGATGCGGTTGCCGCGCAGCTTGCGGCGCTCTTTGGGCGAGAGCTTCAGCAGGTCCTGGCCCTGGAACAGCACTTCACCGCCTTCGACCTGCCCCGGCGGGTCCACCAGGCCCATGATCGAGAAGCCGGTGACCGACTTGCCCGAGCCCGATTCACCGACGATTCCCAGCACCCGGCCGCGGCCGACCGTGAACGACACACCGTCGACCACCGGCAACACACCGGCGCGGGTGTGAAAGCGGGTCTGCAGATTACGGACCTCCAGCGTGGGGACCTCGATCGCCTCGGCTTGCGAATCGGTCACCGCTGCAGCCTCGGGTTCAGCACATCGCGCAACTGGTCGCCGACCAGGTTGATGGCCACGATCGTGGTCAGCAGCGCTATGCCCGGGAAGAAGCTGATCCAGTATTCGTTCGACAGCAGGTACTGGTAGCCGTTGGCGATCAAGAGGCCGAGCGAGGGCTCGGTGATCGGCACCCCCAGTCCCAGGAACGACAGCGTTGCTTCCAGTGTGATGGCACGCGCCACCTGCAGCGCGCCGATCACCAGCAGCGGGGGCAGGCAGTTCGGCAGAATGTGGCCGAGCAGGATGCGCCAGCCCGGAATGCCCTGGCCGCGCGCCGCTTCGACGTACTCTCGGCGCGCTTCCACCAGCGCCTGGCCGCGCGCAGTGCGGGCGTAGTAAGCCCATTCCAGCAGCACCAACGTCAGCACCACATTGCCGACGCCTTTGCCGGTGTAGGCCAGGATCATCAGCGCCATCAGGATCGTCGGAAACGACAGCAGCAGGTCGACGAGCCGCATCAACAGCGCGTCGACCTTGCCACCGGCATAGGCCGCGAGCAGGCCCACGGTGGTGCCGATCACGGCCGCGATGGCCGCCGAGCCCACGCCCACCATCAGACTGATGCGCAAGCCGTAGACGATGGCCGAATACAGATCGCGGCCCTGCCCGTCCGTGCCGAGCCAGTAGGTGTAGCCGGCTTCGCCGCTGATGCTGCCGGGTTTCAGCCGTGCGTCCAGCACGTCGAGCTGCAACAGGTCGTAGGGGTTCTGCGGCGTGATCCACGGTGCCAGGACGGCTGCCAGCACCACCAGACCGAGCACGATCAGACCGGCCAGCGCCACCCGCGAATGCAGGAAGTCGACCGCCACGCGCCACCAGATCGAGCTTTCGTCGAAGCTCTTCTTTGCGCCAGACCTGCGCAGCACGGTCACTTCGCGGCCTCCAACCGCACCCGCGGGTCAAGCAGCTTGTAGAGCACGTCGACGACCAAGTTCAGCAGCACGAAGATCACCACCACCACCATCAGGTAGGCCACTACTACCGGGCGGTCCAGCGAGTTAATGCTGTCCAGGATCAGCTTGCCGGCGCCCGGCCAGGCGAAGATGGTTTCAGTGACGACGGCATAGGCGATGGTCGAGCCCAGTTCCAGGCCCAGCACCGTGACCAATGGGATCAGGGTGTTGCGCAGCACGTGCATCACCATCACTCTGGCGGGTGACAACCCTTTCGCGCGGGCGAACTTCACATAGTCCAGCGGCAGCACTTCGCGCACGCCGGCGCGCGTCAGCCGCAGCACCAACGAGATCTTGAACAACGCCAGGTTGAAGGCCGGCAGCACCAAGTGCTGCAGGCCGTCCCAGGTCAGGAACGACCACGGCACACCAAACAATTCGCGCGTCGTACCGCGGCCGCTCGCCGGCAGCCAGCCGAGCTGCACGCTGAAGACCATGATCAGCATCAGCGCCACCCAGAAGGTCGGCAATGAAAAGCCGACGATGCTGCCGGCCATCAACGCTTTAGACAGCAGGCTGTCGGGTTTCATGCCGGCGTAAAGGCCACAGGGAACGCCGATGGCGATCGCCATCAATAGCGCAGTTACGGCCAGCTCCAACGTCGCCGGCAGCCGGTCCAGGATCAGCCGCACCGCGTCTTCCTGGTAGACGAAGCTCTTGCCCAGACTGCCGTGGAGTGCGGCGTTGATGAAGCTCAGGTACTGGTGCCATAGCGGCTGGTCCAGCCCAAGGCGCGCAATCGCTTGCAACCGCTCGGCTTCGTTCAGGTCTTCACTGATCAGGATGTCGACCGGGTTGCCGATGGCGTGCAGCCCGATGAACACGATCAGGCTCATCAGCAACACCACCAGCGCCGCCTGCGCCAACCGGCGGAACAGCCACCCCGTCACTTCGTTTCGTCCTGTCCAGGTTCGTAGGCCGGGAACGCGGCCGGCTGCCATTCGTCGCCGAACAGTTCGGGTTCGGCGTAGCGCTCCATGGTCTGGAAGTGGTGCGGCACATCGTCGGCCAGCAAGCGCGATGCAATGCCGCGCGCCAACCGCTGCGCGCCTTCGGTGATCTGCGGGATGTCGCCGGTGGCCGCGCCGTGTGACAGCGTGGCGGCGTAGTTGAAGCAATGCACGCGGTCGAGGCCGGGGCATTCAGTTGAAGATTCGACGGACGCCTTCGGTTGGAACTCGAAGTTCGGGCCCAGGTCGGGTGCGTCGGCCAGTTCTTCGTCGGCGTCTTGCGGGGCGACGGCAAAACGGTCGCGCCACAACCGCACGCACGGCGCGAAGCTGCGGAACTCCGGGCGCATCGCCCAGTTGCTGCGAAAGCCGGTGCAGAAAATCAAGCGGTCGGTGACCAGCGGGCCTTTGGCGGTTTCGACCCGCAACGCGCCGTCGCTGCGCACCTGCGCGCCGAGCGCGGCGGCGCCCAGATGGAAGTGCGCGTTCGCATGGCGTGAAACGCGCAGCGTGCTGCCGTGCGGCGGCGGCACTTGCTGCACGTTGATGTAGCGCCGAAAGCGCCACTTCCACGCGTCGGGCAAGGTCCAGAAGCCATGCGCCATGCCGGGGCTGCCGGCGCCCTTGCCCTTGTTGATGCGCGGCAGGTCCCGGCGGCGGATCAGCAAGTCGACCCGCGTGGCACCGTGTTCCAGTGCGGTGGCTGCGGCGTCCATCGCCGACGCGCCCGCGCCAACCACCGCCACGCGCAGGCCGCGCAGCGCTTCGCCGTTCCAGTCTTCGCCGGAATGCAGCCACAACGCGCGTGGCAAGGCCTGCGCCCATGGCGGCACCCACGGCCCGCCGAGTCCGTCGCGTCCGGTGGCCAGAATCACATGGCGTGCCAGCACGCGGTAGTTGCGGCCGTTGTCGTCGTCGGTCAGCTCGATCTGCACCGTGCCGTCGCCGCGGGGCTGCACGTTCCGCACCGACTGCCGATTGCGCACGTCCAGCTTCAACACCTGCCGGTACCAGCGCAGATAGTCGGCCCATTGCAGCCGCGGAATCTTATCCATTTGCTCCCACGCCGTACCTCCGAACTGCGATTCGAACCAGGCCCTGAAGGTCAGCGCGGGCAGGCCCAGTGCCGGGCCGGTCAGCTCTTTCGGCGAGCGCAGCGTTTCCATGCGGGCGGTCGTGGCCCACGGCCCTTCGAAGCCGGCCGCGGCGCGGTCGAACAGCACGGACTGGATGCCCAGGTGCGTCAGCGAAGCGGCCACCGCCAACCCGGCCATGCCGCCGCCGATGACCGCGGTGTCCAGCACCCCGTCTTGCGGCGGGACCCAGCGGCGGGCTGGCAGGCCGAGCCATTGCAGGTCCTGGCGCAGCCGCGCTTCGAGCGCGGCCAGTCCCGACGCGGGCTGTGCCGTGGGGGTCGAAAGATCGCTCATGCAGCCGCTGCCTGGCGCGGCGCCGGCCTGGCCTGCCGTGCCTGCATTGGCTTCCGCGGCTTCGTCAGTGTCCGTGTCTGCGTTAGCGTTTTCGTCGGCTTCGCCGAATCGACCGGTACGAAACCGCGCAAGCGGGTCGCGGCTTCGAAAGCGGCTGCGATCAACGCCTGCACGGCGGCTTTCGGTGCCGCCGCGCGGGCCGTGATGGCGCCGAAGTGAAACGGAATCTCGACATCGATCGCGCGTGCGATCACGCCGTCCAGCGGCGCACCCTGCAGCGTCAGCGGTTCCAGCACCGCCACACCGAGCCCGGCGCGCACCAGTGCCAGGGCATTCATCGACGAGTTGGTTTCGATCAATGCCGGCTGCGGGGTTGTCGCACCCAGCCGCGCCAGCTCGATGTCGAGCCGGTGGCGCAGCCGATAGGGATTGCTCATGGTGATGAGCCGCCGCTGGGCCAACGCCGCCAGCGGCACCGTGCGGCGCCGCGCCAGCGGGTCGGCCGCGGCCAGTACGGCCACGCAAGAAATCCGGCCGGCCCAATGCAGTTCGAGCCCCCGGTGCTCCAACGGCAGGCTGCACAGCCCGAGCTGTGCGGTGCCGCCCAGCACCGCCTGCACCACCTGTTCGGGTGAAGCCGAACGCAACTGCACTGGCGCCGGGCCGCTCGCGTTCTGCACCGCAAACAGGGCTTGCGGCAGCAACCCTACCGCGAGAGCCGACGTCGCCACGACCCACAGGGGTTGCGGCTCGCCGCGCGCGATCGCAGCGGCCCGCAGGTGCACCTGGCGCAAGCCGGCCAGCGCGCGCTCGGCGTCTTCGTGCAACTGGCAGGCCGCCGTCGTGGGGGTCACGCGCGGGCCATGGCGGGTGAAGAGGGCGTAGCCGATCTCGGCTTCCAGCTCTTGCACCAGCCGCGAGGTGGCCGGCTGCGACTTCGCCAGCAGACGCGCCGCGCCGGTCACGCTGCCAGTGGTCATCACGGCCGCGAAGACCTCGAGCTGGCGCAGGTTCATCGGGCCGATCATGCACCATCCGGATGAAGCCGCATTCATGATGCTTTTTCGGCATGATCGCTTGCAGCCGCGTGGCTGATCAAAGAATGCCTGCCTGCGCGCGCTCGGACCTTCTGAGGCCATGATCCGCACCAGCCATGCAGTCCCGAACCACCTCCACAGGCACCTCGTTGACGATCGCCGGCATGCAGTTCTTGCTGCTGCTGGACGGAGCGATTCTCAACACCTCGTTGCCGCGCATGGCAGCAAGCATGGCGGTGCCGACGCTCGTGCTCAGTTCCGCCATCAGCGCCTATTTGCTGGCGATGGCGGCGACGATTCCACTGTCGCCGTGGGCCGCGCAGCGCTTCGGCGGGCGCCGGGTCTACCTGCTGGCAGTCACGGTGTTCACGCTCGCATCGGTCGCCTGTGGCCTGTCCAGCGGCCTGCCGTACCTGTTGAGCGCGCGCGTGGTGCAGGGGGCGGCCGGCGGGCTGATGATGGCCATCGGCCGCATCCTGGCGCTGCAGAAAGCCCCGAAGTCCGAGCTGATGTCGATCACCGCGTTGTTGGTCTGGCCGGCGCTGTTGGCGCCGGTGGTGGGGCCGCCGTTGGGTGGCTTCGTCACCACCTACTTTTCCTGGCGCTGGAACTTTTTGATGAACCTGCCGCTGGGGGCCGCCGGGCTTTGGCTGATCTGGCGCTGCATACCGGTCGACGACGCAGCCGAGCAGCAGCGAACGCGGCTCGATGTAGCCGGCGCGCTGATGACGGCAGGGGGCCTGGGCGGGCTGCTGGCGGGCCTGGAGGCGGTGGGCCGCGCCGCCACCGCCGGTGAACGGCAGTTTGCCTGGCTGCTGATCGCAGCCGGCGCTGCGCTGTTGGTGCTGGACGTGCGGCACCTGCGCCGAAGCGCCCAGCCTCTGATCAGCCTGGCGCCGCTGCGCGTGCGCACCTTCGCTGTCAGCACCTTGGCCGCCGGCACCTTCTCTGCGATGTGCCTGCAAGCTACGCCCTATCTGCTGCCGCTGATGTATCAACTGGCTTTCGGACTGAGCGCGGTGGCGGCCGGTTCGCTGCTGCTGCCGTACTTTCTGGGAAACCTGCTGATGAAGACCATCACCACCCCGATCCTGCGGCGCTTCGGCTTTCGCCGCGTGATGCTGCTGGACGGCGTGGTGGCGATGCTTGCCATCGCCGCCTGTGGCTTGCTCGGCCCCGGGACGTCCTATGTGGTGCTGGCCGCATTGCTGGTGGTGGCCGGTGCGGCGCGCTCGATGTTGCTGACAGCGATCAACACGCTGAGCCTGGCCGACATCGAGATCGCCGAACGCGGCGCGGCGTCGACCCTGGCCGCGGTGTCGTCGCAATTGGCGGCGGTGCTGGGGGTGGCGCTGTCGACCGGCTTGTTGCTGTTGATCGGGCAGTCCGAAGCGGCGCCTTCGTTGCGCGACTTCCAGTGGACATTCGCTGCGCTCGGCGGTATCGGGTTGCTGAGCGTGGCGGGCTATCTGCGCCTGCACCTGGATGACGGCATCGAAGTCAGCGGCCACCGGCCGGCAGTGGCAACCCGTTCCACCGGCCGAGGCGATCCCGCGTGAAAGGCGTGATCGACACCGCCGCGCCCGAATGGACCGGCCGCCACGTGGTGCTGCGGCCGATGCAGCGCGACGACGGCCGCGCGCTGGTGGCTGCGGCGGCCGACGGCGCGCTGTGGAAGCTCGCCTTCACCGTGGTGCCCGATGCCCTCGGTGTCGACGCCTACGTCGCTACGGCGATGCGCGGTGTGGCCGACGACAGCGTGATGCCGTTCGTGATGACGGCGCCCTCTGCGGGCGTGGTTATCGGCAGCACCCGCTTCTGGCGCATCGACCGGCCGAACCGCAGCCTGGAGATCGGTCACACCTGGCTCGCTGCGTCGCACCAGCGCACGGGTGTCAACACCGAAGCCAAGTTCCTGCTGCTGCGGCACGCCTTCGAGGTCATGGACTGCGTGCGCGTGCAGTTCACCACCGACGTGCTGAACACCGCGTCACGCGCGGCGATCCTGCGGCTGGGGGCGGTGGAGGAGGGCACCATCCGCCACGAACGGATCATGCCCGACGGGCGCAAGCGCAACTCGGTGCGCTACTCGATCATCGACAGTGAATGGCCGGCAGTGAAGGCCGCGTTGCAGGCCCGGTCGAATCGCTGAAGCCCCGCTGCGCTGGCGGCACGAATGCGCGCACGCGGGCTGGCGTCGCTACCATTCACAGCGATGACACAGCATCGCATTCCCGCGCTCTACATGCGCGGCGGCACCAGCAAGGGCGTCTTCTTTCGCGGCGATGACCTGCCGAGCGACGCGGCCGTGCGCAACCGCGTGTTGCTGCGCGTCGTCGGCAGCCCCGACCCTTATGGCAAACACGCCGACGGCCTGGGCGGCGCCACGTCGAGCACCAGCAAAGTCGTGATCCTTTCGCGTTCGCAGCGCAGCGACTGCGATGTCGACTACCGCTTCGGGCAGGTCGCGATCGAGCAGGCGCTGATCGACTGGAGCGGCAACTGCGGCAACCTGAGCGCCGCGGTTGGGCCGGCGGCGCTCTACCTGGGGCTCGTCGCACCGCCGCCCGACGGCTTGGCCCGGGTGCGAATCTGGCAGGCCAACATCGGCAAGCGCATCGACGCGCTGGTGCCGGTGGCCGCTGGCGAGCCGGTGGAAGAAGGCGGCTTCCGGTTCGACGGCGTGGCCTTCACTTCAGCCGAAATCGCGCTCGAATTCCTGGACCCGGCGTCCGACGGCGACGATGACGGCGGGCCGATGTTCCCGACCGGTTTCACGGTGCAGTGGCTGGAAGTCCCCGACGTGGGACGCATCGAAGTCTCATTGGTCGACGCTGGGCTGCCCACCGTGTTTGTCGAAGCCGCCAGTCTCGGACTGGTCGGCACCGAAGGCCAGGCCCCGGTCAACGCCGACGCCACCTTGCTGGCCCGAGTCGAGGCGATCCGCGCCCATGCCGCGGTGGCCATGGGGCTGGCTTCGAGCGCCACGCAGGCCACGCGTGATCGCCCGCATGTGCCCAAGTTGTGCTTCGTGGCAGCGCCGTCCGACTTCGTGGCGTCCGACGGCCGCGCGGTGTTGGCGTCCTCGATCGACCTTTTGGCGCGCGTGTTTTCGATGGGCCGGCTGCACCATGCCATGACCGGCACCGGCGCGGTCGCACTGGCCGTAGCGGCCGCCGTGCCGGGCACGCTGGTGCACAGCGTCAGC
>JALYUN010000326.1 GCA_030853725.1 Pseudomonadota bacterium
TTTGATGATCCAGCAAGCTGGCGCCGCATTGCAGCGCCTGCCCGCAGACAAACGTGAAGCGGTCGCTCGCGACATCGAAGCCGACGTGCGCAAGTACGTCGAAGACGCGACCCCGGTGGTCACCAAGCGCGCCACCGCGGTCGCGCCGACCACGATCGGGGCGCTGCTGGAAGAACGCTTCACCGAAGACGAACTGCGCCAGATCGTTGCGCTGCTGGAATCACCTGTGAACCGCAAGTTCCAGAGCATGGCGCCCGAGATGCAGAAGGTGTTGGCCGAAAAGCTGGTGGGCGATACCCGGAGCGAGATCGAGCCGATGATGCGCTATCTGGAGTTGCAGGTAAGCCGGCGACTGGCTGCCGCTGCCCCGGCTGGCGCGGCCAGTGGCGCCGGCAAGGCCGCGACGCCGCGCAGCGGCGCCACGCCCCCGAAAGGCAAGTAGCCGTCGGACAGCAGCCATGGCGGAACCAAAGGCCGAGCCGGCCGACCACGCAGCACAGCTGCTTGCGCTGCGACAGCGCATCGACAGTGTCGACGCTGAAATGCTCACGCTGTTGAACCGGCGCGCGACACTGGCGCTGGAAGTTGGGGAGCTGAAGCGGCACGAGGGGTCTGTCGTGTTCCGGCCTGAACGCGAAGCACAGGTCATCGCCAGCCTGAAGTCCGCCAACGGTGGGCCGCTGGCACCCGGCAGCGTAGCGCCGATCTGGCGCGAGATCATGTCGGCTTGCCGGTCGCTGGAAACGCCGACCCGGGTTGCTTTTCTGGGGCCGGCCGGCACCTTCAGCGAGCAGGCGGCGCTGGGCTTCTTCGGCGCTTCGCTGACCGCCGTTCCTTGCGTCAGCATCGACGAGGTCTTTCGCAGCACGAGCGCGGGCGCTGCGGATTTCGGCGTGGTGCCCGTCGAAAATTCGACCGAAGGCGTCGTGGCCAGGTCGCTCGACCTGTTCTTGCACACGCCGCTGTTCATCATCGGCGAGACCAGCCTCGCGGTGCGCCACAACCTGTTGCGTCGGGAAGTCGGGAAAGAGGGCGTCCGTGCGGTGCTGGCGCACCCGCAGGCACTCGCGCAGTGCCACGCCTGGCTCGGTACCCACTTGCCGCAAGTCGAACGCCGGCCGGTCGCCAGCAACGCAGAAGGCGCCCGCCTGGCGGCGCAGGACGCCACCCTGGCGGCCATTGCCAGCGAACGGGCCGCCGGCGAATACGGTCTGCACGTGGTCGCACCGGCGATTCAGGACGATGCCCACAACCGCACGCGCTTCGCGATCGTCGCTGACCCGAAGGCGCAGCCGATGCCTGCGGCTTCGGGGCACGACTGCACCAGTCTGGTCGTGTCGGTGACGAATCGGCCCGGTGCCGTGCACGACATGCTGGTGCCGCTGAAGACGCACCGCGTTTCGATGAGCCGCTTTGAATCGCGCCCGGCGCGATCGGGTCAGTGGGAGTACTACTTCTACATCGACATCGAAGGCCATCCCGAGACGCCGTCGGTCGCTGCCGCGTTGGCGGAACTGCGCACGGCGTGTGCCTTCTTCAAGATCCTGGGCACCTACCCGATCGACAAGCACTGAATGAATGCTCAGCTCGCTTGTGCCTGCTGCGTTCCACGCGCTGGCACCTTGACATGTTCCAGCAACTAGCCCTCATCGGCTGTGGCCTGATCGGCGGCAGCTTTGCGCTGGCGTTGAAGCGGGCCGGACTCGTCAAGCGCGTCATCGGCTACAGCAAGTCGCCCTCGACCACGGAACGTGCGAAGAAGCTCGGGGCCATCGACCTGGTCGCCGAATCGGCGCTGCTGGCGGTGTCGGGCTCCGACATCGTGCTGGTGGCGGTGCCGGTGGCGGCGATCGAGAACACGCTGAAGTCGATTCGCGATCTGGTCGAACCCGGCATGCTGGTGATGGATGTGGGCAGCACCAAGCGCGACGTGGTCGACGCGGCCCGCCGCGTGCTGCGGGACCGTGTGGCGTCGTTCGTCCCGGCGCATCCGATCGCCGGCAAGGAGGTTTCGGGCATCCAGAATGCCGATGCCGCGCTCTTCAACGGCCGCCATGTCATCCTGACACCGCTGCCGCAAACTGCGCCCGATTTGATCCAGAAAGCGACCGATGTCTGGTCGGCGGTGGGAGCACAGGTCCTGCGCATGACGGCCGAGAACCATGACGCCGCTTTCGCTGCCGTCAGCCACCTGCCGCACCTGCTGGCGTTCGCCTTCTTCAGTGGCGTCAGTAACCAGACCGCTGGGCGCGACTTCCTGTCACTGGCAGGGCCGGGCTTCCGCGATTTCACGCGCATTGCCGCCAGCAACCCCGAGACTTGGCGCGACATCCTGATCGCCAACCGCGAGGAAGTGCTGAAGCAATCGCAACGCTTTCGCCATGCGCTCGACGCGCTCGAACATGCCATGCGCGAAGGCAACGCCGACGCACTGGAAGATCTGATCCGCGCACCGGCCGATGGCCGCGCCAGCTGGCAGATGGGCGCACCGCGCCTGCCCGGCTCCGGCAAGCCCTGAGACCCCGCGCCGCGCCGCTGCGGCGCACTGCGCGAAACAACCGATGTACCCGATTCCCTTCCTCGACCTGCCGGCCTTCGACAAGGCCGCCGGGATCGTGACGCTGCCGGGTTCCAAGAGCATTTCGAACCGCGCGTTGCTGCTGGCCGGGCTGGCCGAAGGCACCACCGCCCTGCCCGGTCTGCTGGCCAGTGACGACACCCGCGTCATGCAGCAGGCGCTTGCCACCCTCGGTTGCGGGCTGCGGCACGAGGCCGGCGTGCTGCATGTCACCGGCTTCGGCGGGCAGCTACGGGTGCACCAGGCGCGGCTGGATCTGGGCAACGCGGGCACGGCGATGCGGCCATTGACAGCCGCGCTGGCGTTGCTGGTTACGACGCAGGGCGGTGACTTCGAATTGCGCGGCACCGCGCGGATGCACGAACGCCCCATCGCCGACCTGATCGACGCGCTGCGACCGCTCGGCTGTCGGATGGACACGCTCGGCACGCCGGGCTATCCACCGTTGCGCCTGACCGGCAACGCCGGCGGATCGGTGCGAACCGGTCAGTCGATTCGCGTGCGAGGTGATGTATCGAGCCAATTCCTCACCGCGTTGCTGATGGCGTTGCCGTTGGCATCGGCCGACGCGGCCATCACGATCGAGGTCGAAGGCGAGTTGATTTCCCGGCCCTACATCGAGATCACGCTGGCGCTGCTGGCGCGCTTCGGCATCGCCATCGAACAACAGGGTTGGCAGCGCTTCACGATCCCGCAGGGCAGCCGCCATCGCAGCCCCGGCAGCCTGTATGTCGAAGGCGATGCGTCGTCGGCTTCGTACTTCATCGCCGCTGGCGCGATCGCCGCCGACGCCGCAGCCCCGCTGCGCATCGAAGGTGTGGGCAGCGACTCGATCCAGGGCGACATCGCTTTCGCCGACGCAGCCGAAGCCATGGGTGCAGTGGTGCGACGCGGCCCCGGCTGGCTGGAAGTCCACCGCGGGCGCTGGCCGCTCGCCGGCCTGAACTACAGCGGCCTGCAGATCCCCGACGCCGCGATGACGCTCGCGGCCATGGCGCTGTATGCCGACGGCCCGCTGCGGCTGACGGGCATCGCCAGTTGGCGCGTCAAGGAGACCGACCGAATCACCGCGATGGCTGCCGAGTTGCGCAAGCTCGGCGCACGGGTCGTGGAAGGTGCGGACTTCATCGAAGTCAACGCGCCGCGGCCTGGCGAATGGCGCTCGGCCCGCATCCACACCTACGACGACCACCGCATCGCGATGTGCCTGTCGCTGGCGGCGTTCGCGCCGCTGGCCGGCGCAACAACACAGACGGTCGTGCGCATCGAGGACCCGCGCTGCGTCGCCAAGACCTTTCCCGATTACTTCGAGACGCTGTTCTCCGTCACCTCGGCACAGACCGCGTCGATTCCCGTGATCACGATCGACGGGCCGACCGCATCGGGCAAAGGCACGCTGGCGGCAGAGGTCGCGGCAGTGCTGGGCTACGAATTGCTCGACTCGGGGGCGCTGTACCGCGCGACCGGGCTGGCAGCAATGCAGGATCGGGTCTCGCCCGACGACGAAGCCGCTGTGGCGCGGCTCGCCGCGAACCTGGACATCCGCTTTGGCCGAGGCAATGAACTCGGACGGGTCTGGCTGCGCGGGCAAGAGGTCGGCGACAGGCTGCGCCACGAAACCATCGGGCTGCTGGCTTCGCGCGTGTCTGCGCTGCCCGCCGTGCGCACGGCGCTGCGCTCGCTGCAACTCGCCTTTCGCCGCGCGCCGGGCCTGGTCGCCGACGGGCGCGACATGGGCACGGTGATCTTTCCCGACGCCGCGCTCAAGGTGTTCCTGACCGCGACCCCGGCGCACCGAGCAGAGCGCCGGCATAAGCAGTTGATTTCAAAAGGCTTTCCCGCTAGCATCGAAGAGCTTCGTGCCGACCTGGAAGCACGCGATGAACGCGACGCAAACCGTCCCGTCTCGCCCTGCAGGCCGGCCGAAGATGCGCTGTTGCTGGACAACTCCGAACTCGACATCGCCACTTCGGTCAGCGCGATGTTGGATTGGTGGCAGCAGCGTCGACCGTTCTGACCAAACCGAACCGCGGCACCCCGCCGCACGCACGCCCGGCACTGCCTTCAACTCCTCCGGGTACAGGAAACACATGACCGTCATAACTACCGTCACCGCGCCAGGTGGCGCTTCTGATTTCGCAGCCCTGTTCGAAGAGTCGCTGGTCGGCAACGACATGCGCGTCGGCGAAGTCATCTCTGCCGAGGTAGTGCGCATCGAGTTCAACCACGTGGTGGTGAATGCCGGGCTCAAGAGCGAAAGCTATGTGCCCATTGAAGAATTCAAGAACGACCAGGGCGAACTCGAAGTTCAGGTCGGCGATTTCGTCTCGGTCGCGATCGACGCGGTCGAGAACGGCTACGGCGACACCATCCTGTCGCGCGACAAGGCCAAGCGCCTGGCTTCGTGGATGAGCCTCGAGAACTCGCTGGAATCCGGCGACTTCGTCACCGGCACCGTCAGCGGCAAGGTCAAGGGCGGCCTCACGGTCCTCGTCAACGGCATCCGGGCCTTCCTGCCCGGATCGCTGCTGGACACCCGGCCGGTCAAGGACATGACGCCCTACGAGGGCAAGACCATGGAGTTCAAGGTCATCAAGCTCGACCGCAAGCGCAACAACGTCGTGTTGTCGCGCCGCGCGGTGGTCGAAGCTTCGATGGGCGAAGAACGCGCCAAGCTGCTGGAGACCCTGACCGAAGGCGCCATCGTCGACGGCGTGGTCAAGAACATCACCGAGTACGGCGCTTTCGTCGACCTGGGTGGCATCGACGGCCTGCTGCACATCACCGACATGGCCTGGCGCCGTGTGCGCCATCCTTCTGAAGTGGTTCAGGTCGGTCAAGAACTGAAGGCGAAAGTGCTGAAGTTCGACGCCGAGAAGAACCGCGTCAGTCTCGGCATCAAGCAGTTGGGCGACGACCCGTGGCACGGCGTGAGCCGCCGCTACCCGAACGGCACGCGCCTGTTCGGCAAGATCACCAACATCGCCGACTACGGCGCGTTCGTCGAAATCGAACCGGGCATCGAAGGCCTGGTGCACGTGTCGGAAATGGACTGGACCAACAAGAACGTGGCGCCGGCCAAAGTCGTCACGCTCGGCGAAGAAGTCGAAGTCATGGTGCTGGAAATCGATGAGGACAAGCGCCGCATCAGTCTCGGCATGAAGCAGTGCAAGGCCAACCCGTGGGAAGAATTTGCGGTCAACGTCAAGCGTGGCGACAAGGTCAGCGGCCCCGTCAAGTCGATCACCGACTTCGGCGTGTTCGTGGGCCTGTCGGCCGGCATCGACGGCCTCGTGCATCTATCGGACCTTTCGTGGAACGAACCCGGCGAAGCCGCGGTGCGCAACTACAAGAAGGGCCAGGAAGTCGAAGCGCTGGTGTTGGCGATCGATGTCGAGCGTGAGCGCATCAGCCTCGGTATCAAGCAACTCGACACCGACCCGTTCACCACTTTCACCACGCTCAACGACCGCGGTGCCGTGGTCAACGGCAAGGTCAAGTCGGTCGATCCGCGTGGCGCTGAGATTCAATTGAACGAAGACGTCACTGGCTACCTGCGCGCTTCCGAGATCAGCCGCGACCGCGTCGAAGATGCGCGCAACGTGATCAAGGAAGGTGATGAAGTCAGCGTCATGGTCATCAACGTCGACCGCAAGATGCGTTCGATCCAGTTGTCGATCAAGGCCAAGGACAACGTCGACGAGCAGCAAGCCATGCAGCGCCTGAGCCAGACCAGCGAACGCGAGAACGCCGGCACCACGAGCCTGGGTGCGCTGTTGCGCGCCAAGCTGGATAACCGCAGCGAAGACGAGTGATTCGAGCCCCGGGGTAAGCCGCCTGTCTGGGCACTTACCCGCCCGAAGCGGGCCTGCATGGCAGTTCATGCAGGCCCTTTTTCTTGATTGACGTGGCCCAGAATGAACCCCATGCTCCCTTCGCTCGCTTCCCTGCAAGGGGCGCTCCGCTCCTTCGGGGCGGCTGGGCGCTACTGACATGACCCGATCCGACCTCGTCACCCGGCTGGCAGAACGCTTCGCGCAGCTCACCCAACGCGACACCGAGTTCGCGGTCAAGACCATCCTCGACGCCATGTCCGACGCGCTGGCGCGCGGGCACCGTATCGAAATCCGAGGCTTCGGCAGCTTCTCGATCAACCACCGCCCGCCGCGCATGGGGCGCAATCCGCGCAGCGGCGAGAAAGTGTTGATCCCCGACAAGTTGGTGCCGCACTTCAAGCCCGGGAAAGCGCTGCGTGAAGCCGTTGACGAGCGGGTGCCGGTAGCGGCTGAACCGGACTAAGGCGGGACTGCACCCATGCGCGTCATCGTCTGGCTGTTCCGGGCCTTCGTTTTCTTCGCCCTGTTCGCGTTCGCTCTGAACAACCAGCAGGATGTAGCCGTCCACTGGTTCTTCGGCGTCGAATGGCACGCGCCCATGGTGATCGTGGTGCTGGTGGCGTTTGCTGCGGGGTGTGCCGTTGGCGTGCTGGCGATGGTGCCGGCCTGGTGGAAACACCGTCGCGTGGCCCGGCGGCTGGCGCCGGTGTTGGCGACTGCGCCTGCAACCGTGCCGATGCCGATGGCGCCCTCGGAATTCGGTGCGGACCAGCACCCCCCGCGCGACGGCCTCTGAGGCACCGCGTGGGGATCCGCCTGCAAATGCCTCTGCTCTGATGGAGTTCGATCTGCAGTGGCTGTTGATCGCCTTGCCGGTGGCTTTCGCGCTGGGCTGGATGGCTTCGCGCTTCGACTTGAAGCAACTCAAGCGCGAACGCAGCGACGCACCGCGTGCCTACTTCAAAGGTCTGAACCTGCTGCTGAACGAGCAGCAGGACAAAGCCATCGACGCCTTCATCGAGGCGGTACAGAACGACCCCGACACGACCGAGCTGCATTTCGCGCTTGGCAACCTGTTTCGCCGGCGCGGCGAATTCGAACGCGCCGTACGCGTTCATCAACACTTACTGGGGCGCTCGGACCTGAACAGCGGTGACCACGACCGCGCGCAGCGTGCGCTGGCGCAGGACTACATGAAGGCCGGCATCTTCGACCGCGCCGAGCAAGCCTGGCAAGCACTGGAAGGTACTTCCTACGACACCGACGCGCGAATGGCGCTGCTTTCGTTATACGAACGCTCACGCGACTGGAGCCGGGCCACGACGGTGGCGCAACAGCTGGAGCGCGCCGGCAGCGGCTCGTTCGCCACGCGCATTGCGCATTACGACTGCGAAATCACCGAAGAGGCCGACGCCAAGGGCGATTCGAAGCTGGCGGACGAAGCGCTGCAACGCGCACTGACAGCAGCGCCGCAAGCGCCGCGACCCTGGTTGCTGCTGGGCCGCCGCAAGCTGGGGGCCGGCGACGCCAGGGGCGCGCTCGAAGCCTGGGATCGTGTGCGCCAGGCGCATCCGGCCAGCTTCCTGTTGGTGGCCGTGGACTATGCCGACGCCGCGCTGGCCAGCGGCCAGGGCGCCACGGCGCACGCC